>NZ_JBWYIQ010000004.1:0-139865 GCF_056779795.1 Acinetobacter sp. ANC_7682
ACAGAATTAGGTCGCCCTCATACCCAAGTTGTCTCTTAAATTTGAGTAGCTTAAGGGAACTCAGCCTTTCAAACCTTTATGCAACAAAGCCGCTTAGAAAAATCAAAACTTAAGCAATTAATTGAAGAGCTTGGATTTCTTAGAAATATGCCTTATCAATATTTTTTTGACCTAGATACTGATACAATTCAAGACTATAAAAAGAATATAAAATTGATTGAGGAATGTAAGAAGATTAGTAAAACTGCATTTCAATAGAAACTATCATTTTATTAGATTAAAAAACCCGCTCTAAAGCGGGTTTTTTATTCCAAAATTAATCAGTTTTAACCAATCAATTTCTTCATCAATTCATTCACTTGTGCAGGGTTAGCTTTACCTTTTGCGGCTTTCATGACTTGACCAACAAGACCGTTAACGGAATTTATTTTAGTTTTACATATAGGTTTTTATGTTCATTACTAATGCGTTCTTCTATTTGAAAAATTTGTGGAAAGCCTTTTACCAAATCCCCTAATTTCTTAAAACCATATGTACGAGGGTCAAAATCCACTTGTAAAAGTTTCCACTGAGAGCCAAGTGATGCAACACTAATCCATTCACTATCATGATTATCAAACACTTGTTTAATAATATTTAATGGTAGAGAAGTTGTGGCTGTATCGTTTTTTATTTCTTGTTTCGGTGCATCCTTAACATTATTTTCTTGTTTAACTTCTTTAGGGGATGGTGTATTAGTTTCTTTAATTAATGGTTCTTCATAATTACTTAAGTTTTCTACATAAGTAAAATGTGAGCAAGCATTCCTAAATGCTTCAGGCGTTTGCTTTTTACCAAAGCCGTAAACGGTTGCTCCTTGTTCCTTAATACGAATGGCGAGAGCAGTAAAGTCACTATCGCTAGAAACCAAACAAAAACCATCAAATCGACCTGTATAGAGTAAATCCATTGCATCAATAATCATAAAACCATCAGTTGCATTTTTACCTGTGGTATAGGCAAATTGTTGCATTGGCTTAATTGCTAAACTATTGATAGCTTGTTTCCAATTTCCATTTTGACTGACAAAGTTTCCATAAATACGTTTGACAGTTGCTTCACCATATTTGGTAAGTTCATTTAGAATATTTTCTATATCTTTTGCGGAAGCATTATCTGCATCAATTAAAACTGCTAATTTATTTGTTCTTTCTTCTGAAACGTTAAATATTGTTTTTAAAGCCATTATTCTCTCAAAAATAAAAACCCCACTCTAGGTAGGGTTTTTATCGCATAAAGATGATTAATTAGTCAATCATCAACCAATCAATTTCTTCATTAATTCATTCACTTGCGCAGGGTTAGCTTTACCTTTTGCTGCTTTCATCACTTGACCAACAAGACCGTTAAAGGCTTTCTCTTTACCAGATTTATACTCTTCAACCATCTTCTCATTAGCAGCAAGCACGTCCTTAATAATTGCTTCAATTGCGCCTGTATCAGTTTCCTGTTTTAAGCCTTTTTCAGCAATAATCTCGTCCGCAGTTTTGCCTTCATCCCACATAAAGCCGAACACTTGTTTCGCAATCTTACCGTTAATGGTGTTATCCACAATACGCGCAATCATGCCACCCAATTTCTCTGCTGATACAGGAGAGTCTGCCAACTCTAAGCCCGCTTTGTTTAAAGCACCTGAGAATTCACCCATCACCCAGTTTGCAGCAATCTTACCTTGTGCAGCACCGCCCGCAGCCTTAACAACTTCTTCATAAAACTCTGACATTTCACGAGTCAATGTTAAAACGTGCGCATCGTACTCAGTCACACCAAAGTCAGCCACAAAACGCGCACGACGTGCAGCAGGAAGCTCAGGCATAGTCGCTTTAATCGCTTCGATTTGCTCATCTGCAATGATCACAGGCAACAAGTCTGGGTCAGGGAAGTAGCGGTAATCGTTCGCTTCTTCTTTCGAACGCATTGAACGCGTTTCCATCTTCACAGGGTCGAACAAACGAGTTTCTTGGTCGATGGTGCCATCCCATTCCAAGATTTCCATTTGACGTTCAATTTCAACATTGATCGCTTGTTCAATGAAACGGAATGAGTTGAGGTTTTTAAGCTCACAACGTGTACCAAACGGCTGACCCGGACGACGTAAAGACACGTTACAGTCGGCACGGAACGAACCTTCTGCCATGTTGCCGTCAGAAATGCCTAACCAACGCACAAGGGTGTGAATCGCTTTAATGTAGGCAACAGCTTCTTCAACCGAACGCATATCGGGTTCAGATACGATTTCTAAAAGCGGCGTACCTGCACGGTTTAAGTCGATACCTGACATCCCTTCAAATTGGTCATGGATCGATTTACCTGCATCTTCCTCAAGGTGCGCACGGGTTACGCCAATGCGTTTAACTGTGCCATCTTCAAGTTGGATGTCGATATGACCCAAGCCCACAATTGGGTTGTCCATTTGGCTGATTTGGTAGCCTTTTGGAGAGTCAGGGTAGAAGTAGTTTTTACGTGCAAATACTGACGCTTGGTCGATGTAAGCATCGATACCCAAACCAAAGCGAATGGCAAGATCAACCACTTCTTTGTTCAATACAGGCAGTACGCCCGGCATTGCCAAATCAACAAGGCTCGCTTGTGTATTTGGGTCTTGACCAAATTCAGTTGAAGAACCTGAGAAGATTTTAGATTTAGTCGCAAGTTGAGTGTGAATCTCAATACCAATAACGACTTCCCAACCATCAATCAAATTTGACTTAGGTTTTGCATTATTCTTCGCCATTATGCATTCTCCTCAGCAATTACAGCGCGTTTGGTGTGCCAATCAGTTGCTTGTTGGTATTGGTGCACCACAGACAACAATTGAGATTCTGACCAGTAGTTACCAATCAACTGTAAGCCAACAGGTAAATTATTTTGATCAAAACCAACAGGCGCGTTAATCGCAGGAAGACCTGCAAGGTTGACCGCGATGGTATAGATATCGCCCAAGTACATTTCAACTGGAGAAAGGTTTGCACCAATCTTATAGGCCGTTGTTGGTGCAGATGGCGCAGCAATCACGTCAACAGACTCGAATGCTTTTAAGAAATCTTGTTGGATTAAACGACGTACTTTTTGTGCTTTGACATAGTAGGCATCGTAATAACCTGCAGACAGCGCATAAGTACCAATCAAGATACGGCGTTGAACTTCAGCACCAAAACCTTCAGAACGAGAACGTTTGTACAAGTCCATGATGTCTTTTGGATCTTCACAGCGGTAGCCATAACGTACGCCGTCAAAACGTGACAAGTTAGACGATGCTTCAGCAGGGGCAATCAGGTAATAGGTTGGAACATATGCCTCAGTCATGTTGAGGTCAATTTCAACAAGCGTTGCGCCCATCTCTTCCAATTTTTTTAGAGATTCTTCAACACGAGCTTTAACGTCAGCAGCTAAACCTTCAACATTAAAGTACTGTTTTGGAATACCAATACGTAAACCTTTTACCGATGTGCCATTGAGGTTAGCCACGTAGTCATCAGCATCTTTTTGTACAGATGTTGAATCTTTTGCGTCATGACCTGCCATCACGTTCATAAGGTAAGCACAGTCTTCTGCTGAACGCGCCATTGGACCGCCTTGGTCAAGTGATGATGCATAGGCAATCATACCGAAACGTGATACACGACCATAGGTTGGTTTTAAGCCTGTAAGGCCACAGAACGATGCAGGTTGACGGATTGAACCGCCTGTATCTGTACCAGTCGCAAACGGTGCAAGGTCAGCTGCTACAGCCGCAGCAGAACCACCTGATGACCCGCCTGGGACACGATCTAAAGCCCAAGGGTTCGCCGTTGCACCGAAGTAAGATGATTCTGATGTAGAACCCATGGCAAATTCGTCCATGTTCACTTTACCTAAAGTCACTAGGCCCGCAGCTTTACCTTTCGCTACAACGGTTGCGTCGTACGGAGAGATAAAGTTGTCTAGCATTTTAGAACCAGCCGTGGTTTTAATGCCTTGCGTACAGAAAATATCTTTATGTGCAATAGGTAAACCAGTCAAAGTGGTTGCTGTACCTGCTTTGATCGCTGCATCAGCTGCATCAGCTTGAGCCAATGCTTGTTCAGCAGTCACAGTGACATAAGATTTGACTTGCGCATCAATTTTTTCAATACGGTTTAAATAATGTTGCGTCAATTCACGTGAAGAGAATTTAGCGGTTGCTAAACCATCGATAAGTTCACGAACCGATAAGCGATGTAAATCTGTCATGAGAAAAATTCTTAACTAAAATTTAAATAGGGCAAAACTGAACAATTATTCAATTACACGTGGAACAAGATACAAACCGTCTTGCACAGCTGGTGCAACGGCTTGATAGTCATCACGATGGTTTTGTTCAGACACAGCGTCTTCACGTAATGGCTGCGGATGGTCAAATGGACTCTTAAGTGGCTCAACACCTTCGGTATCAATGCCTTTCAAGGTTTCCATCATTCCTAAAATTTTATTCAAACTTTGAGCATATTCAGCAGATTGAGTGTCATCCAAAGACAAGCGTGCTAAGTGTGCAATGCTTGAAACGGTTTGTGCATTTAAATCTGCAGATTGCTGAGCATCTGATGCTGACATGCTGTCTCACCTAATCAGTAATAAAAATATTCAAAATATCATGCGTTATAATAAGCGATTGACTTGTCCAAAGCATCACATTTAGTTAAAGTTGCCATCTTACGTCTATATAACGTTGAACTGAGAACGACCCGTGATTCTAAAACGACTAATTGGCTTGTTTTCGCCAGATCTAGCCATAGATTTAGGCACCGCTAATACACTAATTTATGCGCCAGGACGGGGCATTATATTAAATGAACCGACTGTTGTGGCAATTCGTCACAGTGGTTCACAAAAAATAGTTGCCGCTGTTGGCTTGGATGCTAAGCAAATGCTTGGTCGTACCCCTGCGAATATTTCTGCAATTCGTCCAATGAAAGATGGCGTGATTGCGGATTTCGAAGTCACTGAGACCATGTTAAACCAATTTATTGGTAAAGTGCATGAAAAGCGTCTTTTCCCACCAGCGCCACGTGTTGTGGTGTGTGTGCCATGTAAATCAACTTTGGTTGAACGTCGTGCGATTCGTGAGGCTGTATTCAATGCAGGCGCACGTGATGTACGTTTAATCGAAGAGCCAATGGCAGCAGCGATTGGTGCAGGCATGCCAGTTGAGCAAGCATGTGGTTCGATGGTCGTAGACGTAGGTGGTGGTACAACTGAAATTGCAATCATTTCATTGCAAGGTTGTGTCTATGCAGATTCATTGCGCATTGGTGGTGATGTTTTTGACGAACAAATTATTCATTATGTTCGTAAAGCACACGGTTGCGTCATTGGTGAAACAACGGCTGAAACCATTAAGAAAGAAGTGGGTATGGCGCTTCCTGATGAAGATGGCAAAGTGTTAGAAATCGAAGTTCGCGGTCGTAACTTGGCGGAAGGTGTTCCGCGCGCAATTACGGTGACTTCTGATGAAATTACTCAAGCAATCACTGATCCATTGCAAAGC
Organism: Acinetobacter sp. ANC_7682; assembly: GCF_056779795.1. Taxonomy (NCBI): domain Bacteria; kingdom Pseudomonadati; phylum Pseudomonadota; class Gammaproteobacteria; order Moraxellales; family Moraxellaceae; genus Acinetobacter; species Acinetobacter sp. ANC_7682. The sequence goes on from NZ_JBWYIQ010000004.1 coordinate 5,546, forward strand.
ATTGTGTCTGCAGTGAAATCTGCGCTTGAACAAACACCTCCTGAGTTGTCATCAGATATCGCGGAGCGCGGTATTGTATTGACTGGTGGTGGTGCGTTATTACGTAACTTAGACAAGTTATTATCGCAAGAAACAGGTTTGCCAGTAGTAGTTGCTGAAGATCCGCTTTCTTGTGTAACACGTGGTGGTGGCAAAGTCTTAGAACTCTTTGACAACCCGAACCATGACATGCTGTTTGTTGGTTAATTTTCTGTAATTTAATTTAAGGACGAGGCGGTGCAACCGAATCTGTTTTCAAGACAACCGCCATCTTTTCGCTCTTTCATCATTGCAGTCATCGTGTGTTTGTTCGTGTTAATGTTTAATTGGCGCGCTCCACACTTGATTCAACCAGCAAGAGATGTCTTGTACGCGGCATATAATCCCATTTATGCCATTGCAAGCTATCCCGTTTTATCGAAAGAATGGCTCAGTCAACAAACCAAGTCTGAAGCGCAACTGCGTCGTGAGAATACTGCGATGCAGGCAGAGCTGCTTCAGGCTCAGGTTCGCCTTCAAAAACTCTCAGAACTCTCCGCTGAAAATACGCGCTTACGTGGATTATTGGATACGCCTTTGATCATTGACGGTCGTATGGAAATCTCTGAGGTGATTGGCACAGATGCTGATCCGTTACGTCATATCATTATCATTAACCGAGGTGCTGCGAGCCAACTGCGTGTCGGGCAAACGGTGTTGGATGATAACGGTATCATGGGGCAGATCATCAATGTTTATCCGCACAGTAGCCGTGTCATGTTATTGTCTGATAAAGAACACTCCTTATCTGTACGTCTTGAAAACTCTGGCATGCGTGCCATTGTGTCAGGCACTGGTGATTTAGGTCGTCTGAAAATGGAATATGTACCGACCAGCGCTAACGTCAAAGTCGGGGACAAGGTGTATAGTTCAGGTTTAGGACAACATTTTCCTGCGGGTTATTTGGTCGGAACAGTGTCCAAAGTTAAGCGTGAAAATACCGGTGAGTTTGCGCAGATAGACGTGAAACCTGCAGCTCAGTTGGCAGGTGGACACCATGTAGTGGTACTGTTCTCAGACTCATTAGCCATGGAGCAACCTCATGCTCAGCGCTAAAAAAATATCATCAGTTAAAACACGTGATCCTCTATGGATCATCGTGCTTTCAATCATTATTGGTTCGGTGTTGGTGGTGTATCCTCTGTCTTATACATTAGCAGGATGGCGACCGCTGATCATGTTGATGATTACGGTGTATTGGATCTTGCTTCAACCGACATGGTGTGGTGTTTGGTTTGCTTTTGCAGTCGGATTATTTACCGATTTACTGCTTGATGCACCCCTTGGATTACATGCGCTAAGCTTTGTTTTACTCACATTTACCATCCGTTGGTTTGTGCGTGAACGCCGTTTAATGACGTTTGGAAATACTTGGGCAATCGCTAGTGTTGCTATATTGGCACATTTGATTTATGTCCTTTTTGCACAAATTATTTCCGATATGCAATTTTCGATAACTCGTCATTGGCAGCCATTAATGAGCAGTATTTTAACTTGGCCCATCTTGTATTATTTGCTTAGAAAATGGCGAATTTAATCCTGGCGTCGAGCTCGCCTCGGCGTAAAGAATTGCTTGCACAGCTTGGACTTAAATTTGATATTTTTAGTCCAGAAATCGATGAGTCTGTACGTGATGGTGAGCAAGCGCATGATTATGTTCGACGTTTAGCAGAACAAAAAGCTCAGGTTGTTTTAGCGCGATTTCCAGATGCGGTGGTCATTGCTGCAGATACAAGCCTCAGTTTAGATGGGCAAATTATTGGCAAACCTGACTCGAAGCAACATGCGTTTGAAATTTGGCAATCCTTGTCAGGGCGTCAGCATGAAGTTCTCAGTGGCGTTTGTGTGGCTTCACAACATAAAACAATAAGTACGGTAGTGAGCACAAAGGTTGATTTTCAATCACTCAGTCATCATGATATGGAAGAATATTGGTCAACTGGGGAACCTGTAGGAAAAGCAGGGGCTTACGCAATACAAGGAATCGCCGCAAAGTTCGTTCCTCGTATTGAAGGTAGCTACACCAATGTGGTGGGTTTGCCTTTACATGAAACATCACAGTTACTGAATCAAATATTGAAAAGTGGTTAAGGCACTAAATTAACCTTTTAAAAAATTTTTATAATGTTTTGAGTGTTTTTTATGTCTGACGAGTTGTTGATTAACGTCACCCCAATGGAGTGTCGGGTGGCGTTAGTTGAAAATGGGACGGTCAACGAACTATTTGTTGAACGCAACGCTAAACGTGGTTTAGTCGGGAATATTTATAAAGCCAAAGTTGTACGTGTATTGCCTGGTATGCAAGCGGCATTTGTAGACATTGGCTTATCTCGTACTGCTTTTTTACATATCAATGACATGATTTGGCCTCGTAATCAACCGACGCCAAATGTCTTTGATCTTCTGCAACCAGGTCAGATTCTGACAGTGCAGGTCATGAAAGATATGTTAGGCACGAAAGGTGCGCGTTTAAGTACTGATCTTTCCATTCCTTCTCGCTATTTGGTGATGATGCCTTATGGACATCATACTGGCGTTTCTCAGCGAATCGAATCAGAAGAAGAGCGTGATCGTTTACGTTCGATCATTGAGCGTATTCAAGCTGAACATAAGTTACCCGGTTCTGTCATTGTCCGAACTGCAGCAGAGGGGATCGAAGAAGCCGCTATTGCGCAAGATATGGCGTATTTGGCAAAACTTTGGGAATTTATTCAGCGCAAACAAAAAAGTGTCGTGGTTCCATCACTTATCTTTGAAGAGCTACCACTTCCTCAACGTATCATCCGTGATCTGGCAAATGAAGATACGGTAAAAATTCAAGTCGATTCAAGAGAAGTGTTTGGCAAGCTACAAGAGTTCGTGGCTGAGTTTGTACCAAATATGGTTGATCGTCTGAAACACTACCCTGGTGAGTGTCCGATATTCGACTTATACAATGTTGAAACGGATATTCAAAAAGCATTGCAAACACGTGTTGCTTTAAAGTCTGGTGGTTATCTGATGATTGATCAGACGGAAGCCATGACCACTATTGACGTCAATACAGGCTCATATGTAGGTGGACGCTCTCTTGAGGACACCGTCTTTAAGACCAACATGGAAGCGACACAAGTCATTGTGCGTCAACTCAGACTGCGCAACTTAGGTGGAATTATCATTATTGACTTTATTGATATGCAAGAGGCCTCACACCGTGATGAAGTGCTTAAGCAATTTGAAAAAGTCTTAGAACGTGACCATGCAAAAACTAAAATCACCCAAGTGTCTGAGCTTGGCTTAGTAGAAATGACGCGTAAACGGACGCGTGAATCACTTGAACATTTGTTATGTGAGTCTTGTCCAACGTGTCAGGGACGTGGTTATGTGAAAAGTGCCGAGACTGTTTGTTACGAAATCTTTCGAGAGATATTAAGATATGCTCGAGATTTTGAGTCTCAGACTGACTTTACTGTCGTTGCGCATCCATCGGTTGTGGATCGATTATTAACCGTAGAAGCTGCGGCCGTCTCTGATTTAGAGCATTTTGTGAAACGTGTCATTAAGTTTCAAGTCGAAAATTTATACACGCAAGAGCAATACGATATCATTTTGAATTGAAATTGTAACAGAATATCGTTAAACACTTGTTACAACTGAGATTTTACATTCGATCTCGATTTCTCAATACTTAAGAAATCAAATCGAATAGCCAAAGACAGCGATGTTGTCTTAGCAAAGTGAGGTCAAAGTGGGTATGAATTTAACGGAACAATTAGCGGGTAGCCATCGTCAAATTGTGGATTCAAACAAAAGCGCTTGCTTGATGCTCAACGATCAAGGTCAAGAAGTTCGAGTTACACAAGCGATGGTCGTTTCGCTCTGTCAGCAATTAATCAAGCAGTGTCGTAATATTAAAAATTAAGGGGCCTTTTTAAAGCCCCTTAATTTTTTTGTGAATATCGAAATATACAGCCTTAAGCTGGTTTTTCATTTGCAACTTCTATATCCGCTACTACTTGTTTCTTCACTGCACTACGCTTAGTGGTCTTTTTCATAATCTGCGGTTTTTCATCTTCAGGTAAACCCACAATTTTTTCAAATCGTTGAATCTCATCTTCTAAATGGGTCAATAAATTTTGCATCTTAGGCAAAGCATTTCGACATGCGGTTAAACCGACTTCTAATTTATCCATATAACTGGTCATTGTAATATTCAATGCTTGACCATCAAGTACGATAGAAGCAGGGTAGAGTGCGTCCAAACGTGCACCATTCCAATATAGCGGCTCTTTAGGCCCTGGTACGTTAGAAATAACGAGGTTAAATGCCTGACGTTTAGGTGCTAAACCAGAGATGATATTTAAACCTGCAGGACCATATACGAAGGCACTATAGTTGAGAATCTGATCTGAAGTCATGCGTTTGAATTTTTGCTTCGCATTCATTACGCTACGACGAATAAGATCGAGTCGTTCTAATGGATCGGCTTTATGTGTCGCTAAGTTGGCCAGAATCATCGTTATACGATTTGACATATCTGAATCATCAGTACGAACGGAGACAGGAACCATAGCGATTAATGGTTTCTCAGGTAAAGCACTTTGACTGATTAAGTATTCACGCAAAGCACCAGAGCAAATCGCGAGAACAATATCGTTAATGGTCACACCCAGTGATTTTGAAATATGGTTGAGGCGCTTAAACTCATATGACTGAGCAGCGAAACGACGCGATGAGCTGACTTTTTGATTCAGAATACTACTTGGGGCTTGGAAACTAGATACATAGTCCGGATTACGTCCCATATCCTTAAAGACAGTTTCAGACAGCACTTTGAATACACCCGGTGTAGACTGCACTTGACCTTTCAAATTAGACAATATTTGTTTTGCACGGCTTACTTTAGGTGTTTTAAGTCGCTTAGCACGCGGACCTTCGACACACCATGGCGGAACGATACTTCTTGCATTTGGATCATGAGAGAGTGATTTTTCAATTAAACGCATGCCTGCAATACCATCGACCATCCCATGATGTATTTTGAAATACATGGCGAAACGATTGCCTTCAATGCCCTCAATGATATGACACATCCATAATGGCTTAGCTCGATCAATTAATGAACTGTGCTCTTGGGAAATGTAGGTGAGTAGCTCACGAATACGACCAGGATGTGGTAGAGCAATATGTCTGAAGTGATGATCAAGATCGAATTCAGTGTCTGTGTCCCAAAACAGTCCGTTTAATTTATTATTAAACGGTGGAATTGGAATAGATTTTGAGTTGCGAATATCTGCCACTAAATCTTGAATAAAGGTTGGTGGCGCATCTTCTGGAATTTCAAATAAAAATAATCCGCCAACATGCATGGGCTGTTGTCTTTTTTCCAAAGATAAGAAAATAAAATCAAGCGGGTGTAATGGGCGCATAGTCTAGGTTTGCCTCACTGCAAATTTCTAAAATTGTTTTTTAGAATTATCAATCCAAGAGATCAGTATAGACGTATTTGTTGGAGGGGGCATAAATTTTTTTAATGAATGGTCAGTACAAAAAAGCCACTTTAAATCAGTGGCTTAAAACTTTGTGAGACAGTTTTTACTTTTTTAAATTACCTGAATGTAAACCACATTCTTTATGCGTTGCTTCTTCCCACCACCAACGACCTTCACGCTCGTGCTGATTTGGAAGTACTGGACGCGTGCATGGTTCACATCCAATTGAAATAAAACCTTTTTCATGCAATGGATTATATGGAATTTCCATCATGCGAATATAATTCCAAATGTCAGCACTCGTCCAATTCGCCAAAGGGTTGTATTTAATGAGTTGTTTACCTTCACCTGAAAAACCTAGATCAGCTTGAATCACTGGAATTTCAGTACGTGTACCCGGACTTTGATCTTTACGTTGACCCGTGATCCATCCATCAAGTGTTGCTAACTTTTTACGAAGAGGTTGAACCTTACGGATACCACAACACTCTTTATGATCATCTTGATAAAAGCTAAACAGTCCTTTTTCGTTGACCAGATTCTGAACAGCTTCAGCTTCCGGGAAACATATTTCAATGTTGATATTATAGTGCTTACGAACAGTCTCAATAAATTGATAAGTTTCTGAATGCAAGCGACCTGTATCTAGACTAAACACGCGAAAAGGTTTACCTAAATTTGCAGCCATATCAATCAATACAACATCTTCAGCACCTGAAAATGAAATGGCAATTTCACCTGTTTGATTTAAAGCTAAGGCTATAATTTCCGAAGGGGATTTATCTTCATACTCTGATGCAAGTGCATCAATTAAATCTATGCTTGGAATGGTAGTCATGAGAATCCTGGCGATATAGGCTTGGAAACAACAAGTCCTATATTAAAATATTTGATGTATATTTTAGTTGAATTCAGAGATTTATCTTATGAAATAAAAATAAATACTTATGAATAAAATAGATTTAAAAAATTACATCGATATTCAACAATCTTCGGCTATGATATTGCAAATTTTATTAATGCTGAGGGCAGTATCATGGAAATCGTTTGTCTAGATCTTGAAGGCGTTTTGGTTCCTGAAATTTGGATTAATTTTGCAAAAAAAACAGGAATTAAAGAGCTTGAAGCAACAACTCGAGATATTCCAGACTACGATGTGCTCATGACTCAGCGTTTAAATATTCTTAAACAGCATGGTTTAGGTTTAAATGACATTCAAGCTGTTATTGCAGATATGGGACCGTTTGAAGGTGCTAAGGAGTTTGTCGAGTGGGTACGTACTCATTTCCAACTCATCATTTTATCAGACACATTCTATGAATTTGCTCATCCATTGATGAAGCAGTTAGGTTGGCCTACGATTTTCTGTCACAAATTAGAAACTGACGAAAATGGTATGATTACAAATTACAAACTACGTCAACCTGATCAAAAACGTAAAGCAGTGCAAGCTTTACACGGTTTAAATTTCCGTGTAATTGCTGCAGGCGACTCGTATAACGATACTACGATGCTCGGTGAAGCAGATCAAGGTTTCTTATTTGATGCGCCGGATAATGTAATTGCAGAATTCCCACAATTTCCTGCGATTAATGGTTATGCTGCATTGAAAGAAGCGATCCGCAACGCTTCTGTACGTGATATTCCAGCCTAAGTTATTACTTTGAAAAAAGGACGCTTTAGCGTCCTTTTTTTATAACAATTGTTAGAATCGATACCCGATTTTCATGCCATAACCTAATGCATAATTGTTGCTGAATTCTCCAACATTTATTCCACCCGTTTGAGCAGTTGCATCGCCTAACCAGAAATATTTAACACCAGCTTGAATAAAGCTTTGCTGTGATGGGTTGAATTGACCACCTAAGCCTACACTCCAATAACCTTCAGTTGGACCTAAAGTGGTTACAGGGTTTCCAGCTCCAGAGTCATAGCCTACAGTTGTGGTTGCTGCCCATTGATCATTAAATTTATGTGCAACACCTAAGGTTGCAGAGTACTGATCATCGGAATACGAAATGAGGTCCTGTCCAACTAATCCAAGTAATTTAGGTGTAACCGTAAATTGATCCCAATGAACCCAACGCAGGTTAGCAAACGCCAAAGTGTTTGTTGCAATTCCAGACTGTAAATCAATATTTACAGATTGTGGAGTAACTGCTTCAGTTACTGCAGCGATCTTATCTAATCTATTAAACTCAGGCTTTTTTAATGCATCGGCGTAAAGTGGAAGGAGCGAGGTTTCATTCGACTGAGCTTTGTGTTTAATCTCAGAGCGATAAGTGATAGATGCTTTTAATGCAATTTTTGGAATTTGATATGCAGTACCTGCAATCCAGCCGTAGGCTTCTTTTTGGTCTACATGGATGTTATAGCCATTTAAGACTTGGTATGCACTACCTTTTAGATTGATATCAGCTTCAACTGTTTGCCATACTGGACCAGCGTAAAAATTCCAATTTTCAGTGGGTTGATAGCCAATAAGTGCAGTTAAATTTTGTGTTTTAACTTCAACTGATGTACCACTTAAACTATTCCCAAATGATTGATTTTTAGCATCGTATAATGCATCTGCACCAAAAGGCTGATCGTAAATTAATCCTAAAGAAACTTGGTCAGTAATCTGTAGTTTAAGAGCAGTGTTTACAAAATAATAATCACTGCCCATATCGGTAATTTTTTCGCCTGTTAAATCCTGACCAGTGATTTTATTAATCACGGTGGAAGAACCTTTAACGGTGGGATCTAAAACAGAAATACCAGCTTCTGCATAATTACCTGATTGGAGAAATGCTGAAATTGACTGACCTGAACGATCTAATCCTGCGGCGTAAATTGAAGTTAATGGGAGCGTAGATAATAAGACTGAGTATGAAAGTACTTTAAATTTCATGATGTTCATCCATGAATGCCATATGGCGAAAAAAATTGCATGAAAAATAACATAAATAAAAAAAGAGTAAATACTCGGAAATGTTTGAAATATAATCAAATTTATGTAGCTTCAATATCAAGTTATGAGATTAAATAATTATGTCCATGTTTTTAAAAAATATTATTGAGCAAAAAAGGAATTGTAGTTTGAGTCGTTTTCTTATTTTAAATGATGATATAACAGGCAATTAATTTATACTTGTATAAAAATAAAAAAAGACCACAATCATGTGGTCTTTTTTTATTGATGAATGATTAGAATTTATAGCCGATTTTAAGACCATAAGCTAAAGCGTCATTGTCTTCAAACTTTCCTGCTGCGCTATGTGCACCTGTCTGAGCATCAGCATCACCTAACCAGAAGTATTTAACACCACCTGCAATAAACGTAGCTGGAGTAGGGCTATATTGAAGACCTAAACCTACGTTCCAATAACCTTCTGTTGGTCCAAGTGTCGTTACAGGATTGCCTGCACCTGAGTCCCATCCAACTGAAACATTACCAGCCCATTGCTCGTTAAATTTACGACCTACACCTGTTGTTACAGACCATTGATCTTTAGAATAATCAACTAGGTTAAATCCATTAGGTTTGCCCAAAGATGGTAATAGTCCACCAGCAAGCTCTGATAATTGACCAAATTTATGAGGGCGTATAGAGAAACTTGACCAGTCTACCCAACGGATATTAGCGAAAGCAACCGTGTTAGCCATAATGCCAGATTGTAAATCTAAATTTACAGATTGTGGTGTAGTGATTTTAGTTTCACCAGATGAATTAAGACCTGCCAAAGCTGAACCTGGTAATGCTCCAGAAGCCACTAGTAAAGAACCTAGAGGCGCAATGAGAGGAATACTTTCATTAACATTGACTTTATGATCAATTTCGGAACGATAAGTAATCGATGCTTTAAGCGCAATCTCAGGAATTTGATATGCTGCGCCAGCTAACCATCCAAAGGCATTGTCTTCAGGAATATCAGCATCATAACCATTAAATAAGCTATATGCTGAACCACGAAGTTTTACGTTACCTTTAACTGTTTGATAGACTGCACCACCATAAAAGTTAAAATTTTCTGTAGGTTGGTAGCCTAAAATCAGTGATAAGTTTTGAGTATCAACTTCGACAGATGTGTTTCCAGTTATTTGAGTTCCTAAACCGATTGCAACTGGTAATCCAGTAGACGGATCTGTGATTACAGGTATACCGTTAAAGCTTCCTGTTGGATTAGCAGTCACTACTGGTAATCCATTTGTCAAAGCAGTTCCAGGTAATACACCATCGGCTGGGCTAGCGACAAAATTATTTGTTCCTGTGTATTCAGCATCTGCACCAAAAGGTTGATCATATAAAAGACCCACTGAAATATTATCAGTCGCTTGTATTTTTAAAGCTGCGGTAGGGAAGTAGTAATCACCAGCCATATCTCCAGTATGATTACCCGATAAATCTTTACCAGAGACAGATGGATCTAAAATTGAGATACCTGCTTCAAAGTAATTTCCTGGTTGAAGGAATGATGAAATAGATTGTCCAGAACGATCTAATGCAGCAGCAAAAGTGCCTGATGATGCTAAACCGAATAATACAGCAGCTGATAATTTTGTTAATTTCACTTGAATTTTCCCTGATCTTCTTCAATGAATTATTTTGTATTTTCCAATTGAATTGAGGACTAGTTATCTTAAACTGATCCTAAATCTTATGTTCACAAAATAACACATTAAGAATCAGAGTAAATACTCTAAGGAAATAAATTTATAATTGAATTTTAATTCTGATAAAAATAATGGGAATTTTATTTTTATATAAATTATTGAATTTATGAATTATTTAATCTTGAATGACAGTATCTTATCGTTAATTTATAAATGAACTATACAGTCAGTCAACAGCATTCATGATTAAATAAAAAAGAGCACTTAAGTGCTCTTTTGAAAAATAAATGGCATTTAGAAACGATAACCCATTTTTAGGCCATATGCCCAAGCATTATTATCTTCAAAATTACCGACATATTTGCCAACAGAACGAGCTTCAGCATCTCCTAACCAAAAATATTTGACGCCTCCACCGATAAAAGTTGCTGGAGTAGGACTAAACTGTGCACTTAATCCGACATTCCAATAACCTTCAGTTGGACCAAGTGCAGTTACAGGATTACCAGCACCTGAATCCCAGCCGGCAGAAATAGCACCACCCCATTTTTCATTAATTTTTCGCCCAACACCAACTGTGGCAGACCATTGATCTTTATCATAATCGATAATATTTTGTCGTTGACCTGATAATAATTGGGTAATACTTCCAAATTTATCAATATCTATACCATAGCCACCCCATTCGACCCATCGTACATTCGCAAAAGCAACTGTATTGGCCATAATGCCAGTTTGGAAATCTAAATTAACGGATTGAGGTGTGGAGATTTTAGTTTTTTCTGAATCAGAATTAAGTAACTTGTTTCGTAAACTATTTGCTGCTAATGCTTGAGCTTTATCTTCTGCAGAAATAGGCAGAGAACTTACCACTTGCTCAAATGTAAGTGTCCCGTTTGCTAATGCCACTAGTCCATCAATTGTTGCAACTTGATTGTTAATTACACCAACGACTAAATTTGAATTTTCAGTAGTGTCAAGCTCATGATCAATTTCAGATCTATAAGTCAAAGACACTTTTAATGCAATTTCTGGTATTTGAAAAGCTGCTCCTGCTAACCAACCGTAGCCTTCATCACGTTTAAAAGTTGAATTATAACCAATACTAGACAGTGTTAAGTTGCCTCTCACATCTTGATATACACCGCCTGCATAAAAGTTCCATTGTTCATTAGGTTGAAAGCCGAAAAGAGCAGTAATATTATTTGAATTAACTTTTACATTAGTGCCTGCAAGTGGCCGATTACCTAAGGCTCCATCATCAGGAATTATACCATCTGTATAAGTTGCAGATGCCCCAAATGGCTGATCGTATAGAATACCGAAAGAGAAATTTTCGTTAAGTTGTAATTTCAAAGCTGCGCTTGGAAAATAATAATCATCACCCATATCACTAATTGGACCCAATTGATTTTTTCCAGATACATCAGGGTCAATAATGGAGATACCAGCTTCAAAGTAGTTATTTGGTTGTAAAAATGCTCCTATCGATTGACCTGAGCGATCCATTGCGGCTGCATAAGCCCCAGAAATCGGTAATAAAGCAAATAATACAGATGCACTGATGGTTTTTAATTTCATGTTATCTATCCTTAGATAATGTGAATTTTTAATTTAATAGAATTTTTTTAGTTATTTCCTTAAGAGCTGATAGATAAACGATTTATGCTAAAATGTTTATTTTTTACTCTACAAACAACATATCATAAAGGTAATGAGATGCAACAAAAATTTGACTGAAATGACATTATTTTTTTTATTTTGGGTCAATTTGTTGATAAGTGTATTAATCTCAGAAAATGGTGCGCCCTGCGGGACTCGAACCCACGCCGGTCACTTAGGAGGCAACTGCTCTATCCAGTTAAGCTAAGGACGCATACTAATCTGATCAAATAAATTTTTGAAAAAAAGTTATTGCTTAGCAATAACTTTTTTAATGCGTCTTACTATTTTCGGTAAAGTAATTTAAATAATACCAACATCAGGATAATCCAGATCGGAATCATGATCACAGCACCGCTTAAGCCCTGAGTCCACATGATGTAAAGCACGACAATAATAAACCCAAGAACCAAATAGTTACTGGCTGGTGACCATAGAGCAGGAAATTTTGAAGTGGTATTTGACAGTTTCATCGCTTGTTTAAATTTCAAGTGAGTCAACGCAATCATCGCCCAGTTAAGTACTAGAGCACCAACAACAATATAAATTAAATTACTTAAAGCATCTTCAGGTGCAAAATAGTTTAATAAAACACATCCGAAAATTAACACTGCTGACAACAATACCGCAGGAACAGGTACACCTTGTTTATTGGTTGTTTCAAAAATTTTAGGGGCATTCCCTTGTTTTGCTAAACCAAAAAGCATACGGCTATTCGCGTACATTCCACTGTTATATACTGATAGCGCAGCAGTCAAAATAATAAAGTTGAGCAGGTGAGCAGCCCAATCAATACCCAGTTGACTGAAGATCATTACGAATGGACTTTTATCTAGACCACCAAGTTGCAGTTGATTCCATGGAACTAAAGAAAGAAGAATTGTAAGCGACCCAACATAGAAAATCAGAATACGGAAAACAACTTGATTAATTGCTTTAGGAATCGTTTTCTCTGGATTTTCAGCCTCAGCTGCCGCCATACCAATCAGTTCAATACCACCAAAGGCGAACATCAGGAATGCCAACATGAAGAATAAACCTTCGAATCCATGAGGGAAGAAACCACCGTGAGTCCAAAGATTACTGAATGATGCAGTAGAGTCAGATCCTGCTGTAAACAACAAGAATAGACCGAAGATAATCATCGACACGACAGCTGCTACTTTAATAATAGACAGCCAAAACTCTGATTCTCCATAAAATTTAACATTACAGAGGTTAACTAAGGTAATGATAATAAAGAAGAAAAGAACTGATGACCAAGCAGGAATGTGAGGCCACCAATAGTTAATATATTTCGCAACAGCTGTTAATTCGGTCATCGCGACCAAAATATAAAGAATCCAATAGTTCCAACCTGCTAGGAATCCAGGAAACTTACCCCAATATTTATTTGCAAAATGACTAAATGATCCTGCAACAGGTTCATGAACAATCATTTCGCCTAATTGGCGCATAATTAAAAAAGCGATTAAACCACCAATTGCATAACCCAAAATAATAGATGGGCCGGCAGATTGGATCACGTGTGCGGAACCTAAAAATAAGCCTGTACCAATTGCACCACCCATAGCGATTAATTGGATATGACGATTCTTTAAGCCACGCTGAAGTTGTGAAGACTTGTTATTCAAAGTATTCAGCCCGACGATTGAAATAAGTTACAAGATTGTAATAGATCAAATTGCATTAGCCTAGTACGTCAGCGTTCATGAATGTTTTTTATGATTTAAATAAAATAAAATTATTATAGAAAAATGATTTAATTATTTTTTAATCAATCATTTAATTTTATTAGAATTTGTTTTTGTGAGAGTGAATTAAATTTAATCTATCGTAATTGATGGAAATTCATACCATAGTGTTAAGTGCTCATGTTCACATAAAAAATCATTTATACTGTATTGAACTAAAAATCACGATTGATAACAAATATTAAAAGAGAAGGAATGAGCTATGAGTTCAACACCACAAATTAAAATTCCAGCCACTTATATGCGTGGAGGAACGAGTAAAGGTGTTTTCTTTAACTTAAATGATTTACCCAAAGAAGCTCAAGTTCCAGGTAAAGCAAGAGATCAGATCTTATTACGTGTGATAGGAAGCCCTGATCCTTATGGCAAACAAATCGATGGAATGGGTGGTGCTTCATCTAGTACCAGTAAGACAGTCATTCTCTCTAAAAGCGCTCAACCTGATCATGATGTAGATTATCTTTTTGGACAGGTTGCAATTGATCGACCATTCGTCGACTGGAGTGGTAATTGTGGCAATCTTACGGCTGCTGTAGGCTCATTTGCGATTTCAAATGGTCTCGTGAGTGCAGAAAAGATCCCAGAGAATGGAATTTGTACGGTAAAGATTTGGCAGGTCAATATTCAGAAAACGATTATTGCGCATGTCCCAATCACAAATGGTCAGGTTCAGGAAACAGGTGATTTCGAGCTTGATGGGGTAACATTTCCAGCTGCAGAGGTGCAAATAGAATTTTTAGATCCCGCAGATGATGGAGAGGATGGGGCTGCCATGTTTCCCACAGGAAATGTGGTTGATGAACTGGAAGTCCCAGATATTGGTCGCTTTCAGGTGACGCTGATTAATGCGGGTATTCCAACTATTTTTATGTGTGCTTCAGACTTGGGGTATGAAGGAACTGAACTTCAGGATCATATCAATAATGATGTCGAGGCCTTGGCCAAGTTTGAAAAAATTCGTGCTTATGGTGCTGTAAAGATGGGTATTATTCAGCATATTGATGAAGCGGTTCAACGTCAGCATACACCTAAAATTGCATTTGTATCTGCGCCTAAAAATTACATCTCATCTAGCGGAAAAGCAGTACACGCTGATGAGATCGACTTGACGGTTCGTGCTTTATCTATGGGTAAACTGCACCATGCCATGATGGGAACCGCAGCTGTAGCGATTGGAACCGCCGCTGCAATTCCTGGAACATTAGTCAATTTAGCCTCAGGTGGTGGTGAAAAAAAATCAGTCAGATTTGGGCATCCTTCTGGGACACTCAGAGTGGGCGCTGAAGCGGAGAAAATTAATGACCAATGGACTGTAAAAAAGGCCATTATGAGTCGCAGTGCTCGAGTACTCATGGAGGGATGGGTGCGAATTCCTGGCGATACGTTTTAATATGAAAAAACCACTTTCGAGTGGTTTTTTTACGCGCTTAAAATATGTGATAAGTATACTAAATTAGCCTGAAAGCATTACTAACAGTACGATTCACTCATAAATAATTGAGACTATGACAATTTTGACATGTTATATTAAGGAAATAAGTCAACGTGATTATATTCACCGAATTCATAAAATTAAGTTGCTGAATAGCCTTCGCTCCACGAATAATTAAAATGAGAAAGACCAATGAAGAAGGATAATAATTTTGAGCAGGATACGCCCAAGATTGATCAAGAGTTTCTAAACCAAATTCATGCTACAAATAAATTAGATTTGGTATCTGTGATTGCCAAAATCCCTGTGCCTGTGGCGCTAGTTCAGCATGATGGTGTATTTATTAGTGCAAATCAATTATTTGCTGATATCTATGAGAGTGATGCACTCTATTTACTCGGAAAGAAATTAGGTTTCGTATCAACGACGGTTTACCAATTATTTCAAGATGCGCTGCAATTGTTTCGACATGATTCACGCTTATACAAAATTGAAAATGAGTTCTATTCAAAAGGGCATTTTTTTCAAATTTATTTTAGTGCTTTAAGAGATAAATCAACCTCTTTGGATTGCGTGTTGATCGTATGTGCAGATATAACAAAATTGAAAAGACGTGAACGTGTCTTGATCCAAAATAATAAAAGGTTGTTTGAAGAGCTATATTTGGATCCTGTGACTGGGATGAACAATAAGCTGGCATTTGAACAGTTTTTAAAAGATCGCTTCCTTATTCAAGATCGGAAAAATTATTATTTTATCAAGTTTGAAGTCGAAAATTTTAAAAAGTTTAATCAGCTCAATAGTTATACCATTGGCGATGAAATTTTGAGTCGTATTGGATCTCTGATTAAAGAGGAGTTGAATTAAGATTTAGCAGAAGTCTATCGTTTGAATTCTGCAAGTTTTATCTTGGTGATTCAAGAATCGACTCCTTGGAAAATTCTCACCATTGCTGAACGCCTAAAACAAACATTGGTCCGTGAAAAAATTTATTTCGATCCTCAAGAGGATGAGGTACTCACGTGTGCGATTGGGATTTTTCATCCTAATTGCCAGAAAATGTACTCAGAAAAGCAAATATTAGAAACCTTAGATCGGGCTGTTGACATTGCACATGTATTGGGTCGAAACTCGATTCATGTGTTAGATGAATAGTCACTCTTCATTTAAACCTATCACTAAATAAAACAAATCAGCATTGTGTTTTGTAGCAATCACAATTGGTTGTAGAATAAGGACAATTTTATATATACCGACATGAAACGGTATAACTTGAGGTTCAAAGACGGCAGTGACAGTACATATCTCTGTGAATAGTGAAGTATTACAACGTGCTCAGCAGCAAATCCAACAGGATCTGAAAATTGCCCTAGATGCATTTTTCATTCCAGAGCCTTTGAAAAGTGCTGTAAATCATGCAGTCATGTTAGGTGGAAAACGGGTTCGTCCAGCTTTAGCGTATGCAACAGCAGAATTAAGTGAAGATCATAAAAATTTTGCTGCTGTGCGACGTGCAGCAGTCGCAGTCGAGTTAATTCATTGCTATTCACTTGCTCATGATGACTTACCATGTATGGATAATGATTTATTGCGTCGTGGTCAACCAACTTGCCATGTTGCATATGGTGAAGATACAGCACTACTTGCGGGAGATATCTTGCAGTCGATGGCATTTGAGGTTTTAGGAAGTCGCCTTTTTGATACACAAGTCACTGTAGATCCTTCTATTGTGTTGAAGCAAATGCAGATATTGGCGACATCATCTTCTAAGATGGTTTGTGGTCAAGTCCTAGATTTGCAAGCGGAAGGCAAGAAAATTGATCAGGAAGCATTGGAAAATATTCATCTTAATAAAACTGGTGCACTGATTCAGGCGGCAATCATGATGTCAGCAGTGACAGTGATGGACGGTGTAGATGCAGGAATACCGAAATTGCGTGAATTTGGTCAAGCATTAGGTTTAGCATTTCAAGTACAAGATGATATTTTAGATATAGTTTCGGATACTGAAACGCTTGGAAAGACCGCTGGAAAAGATGAACTTGTAGAAAAATCAACATATCCAGCTTTATTGGGCTTAGATGCTGCAAAAGAATATGCAAAAAAGCTTCATCAGCAAGCCATTAGTGCTTTAGATTATTTTGGTGATTCAGCATCTGAACTTAAACAGATTTCAGCTTTTTTACTTGCTCGAAAGAGTTAAAAAAAAGAGGACTGAAAGTCCTCTTTTTTATTTGTTATTTTGTCGCTTTATATAATCGGTCTGCTTCGTCAAATCGGTCAGTAACATCTGAGTTCGGTTGCTTACCTAATAAACTCACAACAATGATTGCGATGAGAGAGCAAATAAAGCCAGGAATGATTTCATAGATTCCAGTATCAGCCCAAATATTTTTCCATACAATAACGGTCACTGCACCAATGATCATCCCCGCCAAAGCGCCATTTAAAGTCATGCGTTTCCAGAATAAAGACAGAATAATGAGCGGGCCAAATGCTGCCCCAAAGCCTGCCCAAGCGTAGGCAACTAGACCAAGTACTTTAGATTCAGGGTTTGACGCTAAAACAATCGCAAGTAAAGCAATCAGTAGCACCATCAAACGACCCACCCAAACCAGTTCTTTTTGAGAAGCAGTTTTACGGATGAAAGATTTATAAAAATCTTCGGTTAAAGTGCTTGAACATACAAGAAGTTGACAACTCAATGTACTCATTACCGCAGCCAAAATTGCAGCTAATACAATGCCGGCGATCCATGGGTTAAATAGAACTTTCGTTAACTCCATAAATACAGTTTCAGGGTTAGCATTCACAATATTAGCGAACTGTGGATTTTGCTGAAAATAAGCAATACCGACATATCCAGCAGCCACTGCACCACCAAGGCACAGAATCATCCAAGTCATACCAATACGACGAGCATTAGGAATCGATTTAACTGAATCAGCAGCCATAAAACGTACAAGAATATGAGGTTGTCCGAAATAGCCTAAACCCCAAGCCAGTAATGAAATAATTGCGACGGTACTTAAGTTACCCATTAAACTGCTTGCTTCTGGTCGCGCTGCTTCAAGTGCTAGATTCACTTGAGATAAATCGGAAAAAGTCAGTAAAGCCACGATGGGGGTAAGCAATAAGGCAAAAATCATTAATCCCGCTTGGATGGTGTCTGTCCAAGAAACAGCTAAGAACCCACCAATAAAAACGTAACTGATCGTTGCAATTGCACTAATCCAAAGGGCAGTGCTGTAAGAAAGATCAAACATACTTTCAAATAATCGAGCGCCTGCCACCATGCCTGAAGCACAATAAATGGCAAAGAAGATTAAAATGACAAATGCAGAAACGATTCGTAGAATTTTTTTCTGATCATTAAAACGATTGGAAAAGTAATCTGGGAGTGTAAGGGCATTGTGTTGAACTTCAGTATGAACTCTGAGACGTCCTGCCACTAACAGCCAGTTGAGCCAGGCACCAATAATTAAACCAATTGCAATCCACATTTCTGATAGACCGGAAAGATAAATAGCACCTGGCAAACCCATAAGTAACCAGCCACTCATGTCAGAAGCACCAGCTGAAAGGGCTGTTACAAAACTTCCCAAGCGTCGTCCACCCAAAATATAATCTGAAAAGTTCGTGGTCGCTCGATACGCGATTAAACCAATCACGACCATGGCGACAATATAGAACAAGAAAGTGATTAAGGTGGGATCAAAGGTGCTCATACAATTTCCATGATGCAGTTAGACGATAGATTGTTTTCATGCAATCTTTCAGGATGCGAAATTTAACCATAAATTTAAAATAAATGCTGAAGAATTGAATCTTGAGTCATATCAATAACAAAGGCAGCCGAAGCTGCCTTTTAAATTTTGAAGAGTGTTTGAGCGATTTAAGGATTATTACGACCCATTACCCCACGAATCGTATTCATGATGTCAGCAGGCAATACCACAGTTTTAGCATTATTAGATTTAGCCATATCCTGCATTGCTTTTACATATTGTTCACCAAGTAGATAAGCGACAGGGATCTCTTTGTCGCCTACGGCATTGGTAACCATATTAATGGCTTTTTCTGAAGCTTCAGCGAGTACAACTTGAGCCTCAGCATCGCGACGTGATGCTTCAAGACGACCTTCAGCTTCAAGAATCGCAGCTTGTTTTTCACCATCAGCACGTGTCACTGTCGCACGACGCTGACGTTCAGCTGCGGCTTGGGCTTCCATTGCGGATTGCATTGTACCTGATGGTTGAATATCTTGGATTTCAACCGTTTTAAGCGTAATTCCCCAATCTGAAATATCATCAGAAATTGCTGCTTTTAGCTTCGCTTTAATGTGATCACGTGAAGATAAAGCATCATCCAAGTCCATTTCACCGACGATTGAACGTAAAGAAGTTTGGACAAGGTTTTGGATTGCCCAAGTATAGTTTTCGATACCGTAGACTGCTTTTTCTGGTGTAGTAATGTTGATATAGGCAACAGCGTTCATTAAAAGAACTGCGTTATCTCTTGTAATCACTTCCTGAGATGGAATATCGAGAACGATATCTTTTGTCGTGACTTTATATGCGACTTCATCAACATAAGGAATCACAAAGTTTAGACCTGGACTTAAGGTTGTATGGTATTTACCCAGACGTTGTACGATCCATTTATAGCCTTGAGGAACGATACGAACCCCTTTAAAAATAGTGATCCCGACGAATGCCAAAAATGCGATGGCAATAATTGAACCAGACATTTCTACTCCTTTAAGAATTATTGTTTATAACGGTGAATTGAGGTTATTGTGCGCTTGAACGACCAGCTCATTACCTAAAATATCTGTAACTCTGACACGATCACCGACCTGAACAGGGCTCAGTGTTCTGCAATTCCATTCGTCAGAGCCGAGAACTGGAAGCTGAAAACGAACTTTGACCAATTCAGGTTCATGACCAATTTGAATCACCATCCCAACTTGTCCGATTGTCGCTTCACGTGAGAGACCCGCTTTAGTCTTATCAACGGAAAGTGGTTTAATAAATTTAAACCAAACCACCGTACATGAAATCGATAGGACAACCCATAAAATAATTTGAGTTGGAAGCCCCATAGAAGGAAATAGCCACACGAGTATGCTAATAATGACTGCAGCTATACCAAACCACAGTGCAGCAAAGGCCGGTAAAATGAGCTCAGACAGGATGAGCAAAATACCTAATACAAACCAATGCCAAGGTTCAATCAATAAGTCCATACATCTACTCTAATCGTTATCTTGTTATAGACGAAAACATCTATATCAAGATAACAGACTAGGGCAGAGAAGCCTATAAAAAATGCTTAAAAGCGAGCTGTTGGTGCAGGTTTGAAAGCAGCAGGAGATTTTTTGAAATTGGCAATTGCGGTATCTATTGATTTAATTTTCAGTTGCGCTGCTTTCTCACCTTCAAGTATTGCCTCATTGCTGGCTTTCAAATTCAAAGTTCCTAAATGGCCAACTTTTGGCTGAATCACGACTGTAGCTGCATTGAGTTCAGTATTGATACTTTGTTGACCCATAATATTAATCGTTTGATCCAACAGTCCCCACATGCTCATCGGCTTATTGCCTGCAGGGCGTGCAGAAATATCAACTGCTATCACAATATCTGCACCCATATTTTTGGCAGTTTGAACTGGAATTGGACTCACGAGTCCACCATCAACATATTTGGTTTTGCCAATCGTTGTTGGAACAAAGACGTTAGGGATACTACATGACGCTCTTACGGCTTGACCTGTATTACCTTTGACGAAATCAGCGCGTTTACCATTATCTAAACGTGTGGCAACTGCAGCAAATCGAATCGGGAATTGTTCAATCGGTTTGTTCCCAACCTGTCGATTGACATAATCTTGGAGCTTTTGACCGAGGACCACACCCTGTCGATTTAAAGTTAAATCACGAATATCGGACTCTTTCAGCTGAAGTGCAATTTGCTGTAGTTGATAGGGAGATTTGCCTGAAGCATAAATACTACCGACAAAACTTCCAGCACTTGTACCCGTAACAATTTTGGGTTTTATACCATGAGATTCTAAAACCTTTAATACACCAATATGCGCAAAACCTTTTGCACCACCACCGCCTAGAGCAATGGCGATCACTGGCTCGCGTGCTTGAATTTGAGTGGATTGTGTAGGATTTTTTACAGTAGAGTTACAGCCTGATAGCGCCAATAAACTCAGGCCAATGAAGCTGATTTTGGGAAGATTGAGGAGCAATGACATAGACATTAATCTGTTAAAAAGTGTCAAAATTTTAGGCATATCTCAACAGATTGCTGTCTATTTTTCTAGCATTTTTACAAAAGTTCTTTAAAGGGTAATGCTAAACGACTTATATTTTTAGGAGAAATTTTTCCACGATAATATTCTAATATTTTGTGCAGATCAGATTCATAGTCTCCCGTCATTTCAAGGCTTCCTAAACATCGTATGACTTTATGATCATAGTCAAATGCAAACATTACCACTGGTATATTTGCACCTAAGGCAATGTGATAAAAACCGCTGCGAATCTTTTTAGCACTTTTTCGTGTACCTTCAGGTGCCATTGCCACCCAAATTTTATCTCGTTCATGAATAGCTTGAACAATTTGTTGAGTCAAGCCTTGGGGGGTATCGCGTTTTACCGGAATCACCCCGATCCATTTGAGTAAATGTTTGAGTGGAGATTTGAACAGACTATCTTTTCCAAAGATTGTGACTTCAATGCCAATGCCAAGCATCGCGAGAAAGGCATACAGTCCATCATAATTTGATGTATGCGGGGACACAATTGCGACAGCTTTGGGAAAATTTGGAAATTCTCCTTCAAAAGACCAGCCTTGTCGAAGATAAAGCTGTTTGAACGCTGCTCGACTCAACGTTGAACCGCGTTGAGGAACTTGTGATGGTAATTTTGGAAATCTATTGTTCATTGTGCGTTGTATAATTGCTTTTTAAACTTATTATAAAGACCTTGTGTATGAGATACATTGGCAGAATAAGAATCAAGTGACAAGGACATCTCAATACGGATTGATTAAGAAAACATCAGTTGCAGGACACCTCTTTCATGTCACCAAATACCAAAATGTATGTGCTTTTATTTTCACTCTATTGGGCGCAAGGATTGCCAGTAGGATTTATGACACATACTTTGCCCGTGATTCTGCGTGCTGAAGGTGTTTCCTTAACGCATATTGGTGGATTTGGATTGCTGATGGCTCCGTGGGCACTCAAAGTTTTATGGGCTCCATTGGTTGATCGCCATCATTTGTTCAATCAAGGGCATTACCGCAGTTGGATTATACCCACTCAGTTACTCACAATTATCACATTGATTATCTTATCATTTATCCCCATTCAATCACTGAATCAACCTCAATATCTCTTTGGATTTTTCATGGCACTGTTGATAATGAACAGTATCGGAGCGACTCAAGATATAGCAACTGATGGCTTAGCTGTGAATATTCTAAAAGGCGAACAACAGCATCTAGGCAATATGTTCCAAGTGATTGGTTCAAGATTGGGCTTTATTGTGGGAGGCGGTGCGATATTGTGGGTATTAGATGCATTGACTTGGCAAACCACTTTTTTATGCTTGGCTGTTTTGGTGGCATTTAATACGCTACCCGTATTATTGTATCGTGAGCCTCAACATGCTTCACAAAGTATCAATAATCATCAAGATGATGATTCATCATCTAAAACTCAAAGTTTTGTGAAAGCTTTAAGTCATTACTTAAAATATTTTTTTCAAAATCGAGAACTCAGACTTTGGTTTTTTGTATTGTGTAGCATTAAAGTGACGGATGGTTTGTCTGGACCTATTCTTAAACCATTGTTGGTCGATTTAGGACTATCTAAGACGCAAATTGGTGTCAATGTGACCATGCTTGGAGCATTTGCTGCTTTGATCGGAGCAGGTATTGCAGGTTGGCTACTTAGGTTTTATTCGCGTCAAAGTGCTTTAATTACTTTTTCACTGCTTAAATTATTGAGTCTCATTGGATTTGCATGGTTATCGCATTATGAGGCGCGACCTTCTGAATTGAACGTCGTGTGGATCTATATCATCAATGCTTTAGAAGATATGTTCGCTGCGATGTTATTGGTGATTATTCTAACCTTGGTGATGCAATACAGTCGGAAAGAATTTGCAGGAGCAGATTTTACTTTCCAAGTCGCATTGATGGCTTCCATTGCGGGAGCACTGTATACCGTGAGTGGCATATTAGGCGATTGGCTCGGTTATACCTCATATCTCATTTCGATTTGTATATTAGGATTATTTTTGTTCATACCGATTTTAGTATGGAGTCGGTATACAGCTCAAAACAAACATCAATGGAATTAGTCTGTAATCTATCTTTTATTCATTTTCATGCTTAGGATGAAATAAAAATGAATAATCGAGATTGCGGAGAGTTGATAGCATGGGCAAATGAATACACTCCTCTGAGCACTATGAAAATTCAAGCTGTTATTTTTGATTTGGACAATACACTGACACACCGAGATTTAAGTGTTCAAACTTTTAGTCGGGCATTACTTAATACTTATAAACAGCAAATCGATCAATCTGCCTCGTCTGCGCAAGCTGAGATTCTCGAAACGATTCGATATATTGATCATGGTGGCTATCCCATCCGAGAAAGAATGACTGCACCTACCATTGGTGGTTCAGTTGCTCATGCATTACTCAAGCAGTTGAAATGGAAAAAAGCACCAGAATTAGATGAATTAAGTGACTATTGGTTTAATCAATTTGGACTAAACGCAGTCATGATGCCAAATGCTATTCAGACGCTTGATCAGCTTAGAAGCGAAGGATTTAAGTTGGCAATCATTTCGAATGGAGGACATTTTACTCGACACAAAATTATCGAAGGTCTAGGAATAGCACATTGTTTTGATGTGATCATGAGTTCTGAGAAGGCAGGTGTGTCAAAGCCTCAAGCAGAAATATTTCATATGACTTGTCAACAATTAGGAATTGCACCTGACCATTGTCTTTATGTTGGTGATCATCCATTGAATGATTATTGGGGTGCTACTCAGGCTGGATTAGATGGACTATATTTGGAGGGGTTTCACCAATCCTTAGCTGAACATCAACCGCCGTTAAATAAAACAATTCAGACTTTGCCTGAAATTTTAGCGTATATAAAACAAGTCAATGCATGATGTAAATGATGAATTTTTGAGACGATCAGCTTGATGCAGTGTAATATAAAATGATCAGTTCAAAATGCATGCAATTAACTACTGTGGTTGATTGAGCGTATTAGGGCTGAGCGATCTGCACTCGATTAGGCTCATCATTTATGTACAGCATTGTTTTATCCTTAGTGCCGCTGATAGGACTCATATTAATTGGATATTTTCTTAAACAGAAATCGTATTTAACAGACGAGTTTTGGGCGGGTGCAGAGAAACTTAACTATTTTGTGTTTTTTCCTGCCATGCTTTTTGGTAATTTGGCTCAAGCTGATATTCATATGGAGATGGTGAGTAAAATTTTAGTCATTTTACTCGTGGTCTTTCCAATTGCTTGTGCGGTTTTATATATTTTAAAAAGAATTTTTCAGACCCCAACACGAAGATTTGGAGTCTATGTTCAAAGTAATGTACGTTTTAATACCTATATTGGTTTAGCAGTTGTTGCTTCGCTTTTTCCAGCAGAAGGCATGACGATTTTTGCATTACTGTTGGCGATCAGTATTCCTGTTGTGAATATCATCTCGGTATTGGCACTGACCGATCATGAAAATATGAATTTTCGCGCAGTGATTATATCGTTACTCAAAAATCCTTTAATTTTAGGTTGTCTGGTTGGGGTGCTCTACAATGTATCCGGGCTGCCATTATGGAAAGGTGCAGAGTCATTAATTTACCAACTTGCGATATGTAGCTTACCTATGGGACTAATGTGTGTCGGTGCTGCATTGCAATTTGTGGCTCTTAAAAAAGAATCATTACCTCTAATGATCAACACGCTATCGCGTTTATGTTTAATGCCGATTTTGGCTTGGCTGGTCTGTAAAATGCTGGGCTTCAATGCTTTAGAGACGCAAATCTTTATTTTATATTTTGCATTACCAACGGCTTCAGCTGCTTATATTCTGACAAAAGTATTGGGTGGTGACAGTCAATTAATGGCTGGCATAATTAGTCTGCAAATTATCGGTGCTGCAATCACACTACCCATCGTTTTGACTTTAATATTGCATTAAAACTCAGAAGTATAATTCCAAATATTTAGAATCATTTGAAAGCTTATCGATTCAATTTGAATTAGATTATGTATTTGTGTTGAATTATGAGAAAATGCAAGATTAAGTTGAATTGAAGTACTCCCATGACACACCACAATGCTGAATCTTTAAGTGATATCGAAATTTTAGATATTTTACAGTCTATGAAATCTGACGAACTTAATGTTGAGGCGAATAAACTGATTCGTAGTGGTGGTAAAGAGGGGCGTCAGGAAGCACATAAAAAAGCCTTGGTTGCATTACATCAATCTTTTGAAGAAAAGTTTGTTGAAGCAGTGACACTTGCTTTAGGTTTAAATGAAGCACAAGCAAAAAAAATTAAATATAAAAAAGACAGAATTCGTATTCTTAAAGCGCGTGGTATTGATTATCTTGAGATTGATGGTGCTGAAACAGCACAAGTTTTATCGCAGGTTGCACAGGCGATTACACGCGAAGAAGCAATCGTAACGCGTGATCTACACAATATTTTTCCGTTTTGGAAAGAAGGCTGGCCAATGGTTCAGTTAGATAATGCGTATGCTATTTTAGCTGAAGATATCGATATTCATTATCAAGCAACTTTAGATAAACTTTTAGAAATCTATGGTCGCTAATACTTTATTATTCAAGTTAAACGAAGAATTGAAAACGTAGTTTAGCGAACCAAGTGACTGAAAACCGATTTAAGCAACGACTTAAATCGGTTTTTTCTTTTACCATCAACCATGGTGTTGTTCTACTTGGACATTGCATTGGGATACTTTTTTAATCTGCCCGCTGTATTAGGATTCTTTATCGGAATTTCTGCAGATACTGTGACCCCCTGTGACAGTTATACAACCATACTTATTGCTTTGTATTCAGTTTTGCTTTGTCTTGGTGCTGACTTTTCAAGTGCTATTGCACATGATGATGTATTTTGGACTAGTAAATATTAAGACCTTCTAAAATAGACCTTAAAATTTTGTTTTTTAGTTTTTTATTGCCATGTTTGTAATGCTCCTACATATTCAATCAATGGTGATGAACGGGCCAATGATGTATCTATCATTTGAAATTGAACAGTTATTTTCGATAAAAATAGTCGACCAGATTATCATAAATAATGTTAAATAAATCACAAAATAATTAAATAACGTTAGTTATTTGTCATTAATACTACATATTTCATCCTGTATATTAAAAAATGCTTAACAAAAGTTAGGTGTATTTAACATAAATTCTTTATAACGAGGTTTTAATCATGAGCTTAGTTGAATTAAAGCAAGAAGAAATCAATGAAGTATCTGGTGCTGGAACGTTGATTGGTGACTCAATCATCCACGGTGTGAACTTATTCAATCAAACACTTAATTCAAAACTGATTTCATCAGTTGGTGTTGTATTTAGTGCAGTAGGTTTAGGGCTAGTACACCAAGCTGCTGATACTACTGGTTTAGTGGCATCAAAAACATTAATTGGTCTAGGTCGTGCACTTGGTGGCGATGTAGATGAAACTCCAAACCATTACGAAAAAGAAAAGGCAGAAGGTCAATATAAACTTCTTCCGACTTTAAATGGCGTTCGTGCTTGGCTTTCATAAGTTTTAAATAAAGTGTTAAAGGCAGACTGGTCATGAGTACTGGTCTGCTTTCAGTAACATAAATAATAAAGCTAAACTTTTGGTGGCTATAACAATGCAGAATTCTTCAGAACAAATAGATCACGATAAAAGAAACTTTCTAAAAACAATGGGTAGCTTAGCTGCTGTTGGTGCTGTTTCAGCATGGTTCCCAACACAAAAGGCAGAGGCTTGGTTTTTTCCTTTACAAGAAAGATTAGTAAATTTCCCAACTGAAATCTCAATTTTTAAACAGGAATATGAAAATTGGTCTGGGGAATCTCGTTATGAAAATGCATGGACAGCATCACCCAGAAATCAAGAACAAGTTTTAAAAGCGATTAATTGGGCTCACCAAAATGGTTATAAAGTCAGAGCCAAAGGGATGTCTCATAATTGGTCACCTTTATTGTTGGATGATCAAGACACGATTACTAAAATTTTATTGATTGATATGCCAACGCATATCAACAAAGTCAGTATTGATGCAAACGATATTGTGACTGCCGAAGCAGGCATTCAAATGGAAGCATTGTTAACCGCAATGGAATACCGTAATCGTGGATTTGTGGCAGTACCAGCACCTGGAGATTTAACTTTGGGTGGTGTGTTGGCCATTGATGGTCATGGCACAGGTGTACCTGCCGTAGGGGAAAAAAAACAAGAAGGTCAAACTTATGGTTCGATCAGTAATTTAGTGGTATCGATCACTGCTGCTGTTTTCGACCAACGAGAAGGTCGATACGGACTAGGCTGGCCATCAGTGCAAGAGTTAATAATCCATTAAACCATCTCAAATGCGCTCGATTTGCCTCTGGGTTTGATGAAATTTGAATATTGTCGCCATGGCTAATATCCAATTCCATGATGCCTAATCTTTTTCGCTCCATTCGGCCATACATGGTTCCTAAAAAGTACAACCAACCAATGGCGAACAGCATCGGTAAAATCATAGGAACAAACACATCGCTAGGATCTACATGGAGTGCACTTGCCGCACGTGCAGTAGGTCCACCCCATGGCGTTAAATTCATGATTCCACTGGCTAACATCATGAGACAGGCCATAATTAAAGGGCTCATGCCTAATCGCTTGTAAAGCGGTAACATGGCAGCAACACAGATCATATAAGTGGTAGAGCCATCACCATCTAAAGACACGATCAATGTTAAGGTAATCGTACCTAATACTACTTTGAGGGGATCACCTTTTACCAATCTGAGAATAAATTTCACTGATGGATCGAATAAACCTGTATCAATCATGATGGCAAAATACAAGATAGCAAATAGCAACATGACGCCGGTAGGTGCTAACTTTTTAACACCATCTAACATCATTTCACCAAGTTCATTAAGTTGAATATGGTTCAAACTATCTACAAAAAAACCTAATCCATATGCAATTAGCGCAAAAAGAACGGGAATAAGCGTGAGTGCGACGAGGGGAGTCATACGTCTAGACATAATGAGGTACATAAAGCACAAAATCATGCCCAAACCAAGCAAGGTCAACATGGATCTATCCTTAGATTAGCGTTTTAATCAATATTGTTTCTATTACAGTATTTGTTATCTTCGAAAACGCCGACCATCTTAGAGAAATTTATGATTAAACTAAATATTGTTTAGAAAATATTAAAATAACCATAATTTTTATAAAAAATAGTAGTTAAAATTCATAAGTTTAAAATTTATATTTTGTGATTGGAGACATTAAACATGATTTTTAAGTGTGATAGTTGTAATAAAAATTGAGTATAAATTCTAATTTTAATAATTTTTGAAGGCGAAAAATCTCAAGTTTAATTAGATAAACTGAATAAAAAAATCCACCTGAGTGGTGGATAGTGTCTTATTCAACAGTTGATTCTAATTCTGCTTTTTCATCAAGTAATCTGGTCACGAGTAGTTGGTCAATTTTAAAATGGTCAACATCGACCACCTCGAATTTATAACCATTAAATACTACACTATCAGCAGGACGTGGAATCTTACGAAGTTTAAACATCATAAACCCAGCTAAAGTTTCATAGTTTTCATCATCAGGCATTTCATCAATTTCTAATGCATGCTTGACATCTTCAATAGGTGTACTGCCTTCAATCAGCCAAGAATGATCATCCCGCTTGATAATTTGAAGATCTTCATCCGTTGGCGTAACCCAGTCACCCATCACGGTAATCATAATATCAGATAGGGTAATAACACCAACCACCAAGGCATATTCATTGATGACTACGGCAAACTTTTCTTTACTAGATCTGAAGCGATCAAGTAATTCTGATAGTGTAAGTGTATCTGGAATCGTTAATACATTACGGATAGTGGATTCATTCAACTGATTAAATTTTTGATTATTTAAAATACGAATCAAGATATCTTTAGCATCAACATAGCCAATCACTTGATCAATATTTTCATTGCAGACTAAATATTTTGAATAGGGAAATTCAGCCAGTTTTTGACGAATACTTTCTTCTGATTCATTGATGGTAAAGAAAACTACGTTTTCACGTGTAGTCATGCTCGAAGGAACATTTCGTTCTTCAAGTTCAAATACATTTTCAATAAAGTGATGTTCTTGTTTTTGTAAGACACCTGCTTGTGCCCCTGCATCCATTACCGCGGAAATATCATCAAAAGTAATATTATCATCACGAGTAGTATTTACTTTGAATAAACGGAATAAGAGGTTGG
Source organism: Acinetobacter sp. ANC_7682 (assembly GCF_056779795.1). Classification (NCBI taxonomy): domain Bacteria; kingdom Pseudomonadati; phylum Pseudomonadota; class Gammaproteobacteria; order Moraxellales; family Moraxellaceae; genus Acinetobacter; species Acinetobacter sp. ANC_7682. The sequence continues at coordinate 35,121 of NZ_JBWYIQ010000004.1, forward strand.
CAATTGCATTGATAAACCAAGCTAATGGACGACAAACAGTAATGAATACCTGAATAGGATTAATTAAAGAGACAGCGATTTTTTCAGGTGCAATCATTGCCAATCGTTTAGGCATAAGATCAGCAAATAAAATAAACAGTGATGTCACTAAAGTAAATGACAATGCAAAACCAATTGATTGTGACCAAGGACCATCATAGAAACGATCGACCAAAATCACAAAATAAGGTCTAAATGCAGCTTCACCTAAAATCCCTCCCAAAATTGCAATAGCATTTAAGCCGATTTGCGAGGCAGCAAAGAAATCAGCTGAATTCTCTTGGAGCGTAAGCACTTTTTGTGCACGATCATCACCAGACTCAGCCAAAATTTTCAGTTTCACTTTACGTGATCCTGCAAGTGCGATTTCACTTAATGATAAGAATCCAGCTCCAGCAATCAAAATCATAATGATCACGAAATTCTGAAAGAGGCTCACACGAACACCTTTGTTTTTAAATTATTTATGAGGAAAGTTTTATCACAAAAAACATAGAGGTAGTGAATTTTTACACTACCTCAATATCATAGTTATTGAATAAAAATTTTTAAAGTATTGATTTAAATCAGCTCTACTCAATCAAAATTGTGAGAAGTGGGTATTGTTATTTGAAAGAAATTCACGATTTTCTTCCTCAGTCATTTGACGAGCAACATATAAAATCAACTGACGTAACCAACGATGAGCAGGATGATGATGTAATAGAGGGCACCACGCCATTTTAAGTTCAAATTCAGGAATGTAAAATGGAGGGTCTTTGAGCATCAAGTTTTGACTTTTAGCTTGTAGGCGAGCGATTTTCGTCGGTAATGTCGCAATGAGATCGACATTAGACGCTAATAAACCTGGCATTTGATAATGACGTGTAAATACCGAAATTTTGCGTTTTTGACCAATACGTTCTAAAGCTTGATCAATCCAACCTAAACCAGCTTGTTTTTCTGGGTTAACACCAAATCCTACCCCCATCCCAGTTTTAGAAACCCAGATATGTTGCGCATCTAGATAACTTTTTAGATTCAAATTATTTACGGCAGGATGCTTATTATTCAGTAAGCATGAAAAGCTGTCACGCCACACCAGAACCTGATGAAAACTTTGTGGTATTTCGTTGAAACGGTTGATGGCAAGATCAACTTTACCTTGTTCCATATCACGATAGGATACATCACTCGGTGTTAGAAAATCTAAAACAACATTTGGTGCTTCTGAACGCAGAGCCTTAACTAAGCGAGGCACAAGTGTAGCTTCAGCATAATCTGAAGTCATGATGCGGAAAACACGGTTTGACGTATAAGGTCTAAATTCTGTTCGTGGTTCTAAGATCATAGATAGATCAGAAAGAGCATCACGAATACGAGGCTGTAGTTCTAAAGCCCTTTCTGTAGGAGTCATTCCTTCAGAAGAGCGAATTAAAAGCGGATCATTAAATAAGTTACGAAGACGACGTAAAATATTACTCATTGCAGGCTGAGTAACACCCAATTGTTCTGCTGCACGTGTAACATTCTTCTCTCGCAAAAGAACATCTAAGTAAATTAAGAGATTGAGATCAACCCGCTCAAGATTCATAAAAAAAATACCGAAAATAAATTTTTGAAATCGTGGGGAATTATGCCATAAGCGCTTAGGTTTGTGTGTTTTTATGCTGATTTTTTCAGCATAATTTAACATATATTCATCAAATTTACGTTTTTTTTGTCATAAGACAGACCCTATACATTTATTTAAAAAATAGGGCTTTAGTTGTTTTTGAAATTACCATGCTATGTTCTAAATTGTTTTTAGGTTTATCTCAATTTAAATGCTTTATTGTTGAGTCCATCAATATGGTTCACAGTTTAAAAAATATTCATTTAAAACTAACAGTTTATTAATAATGCTCTGTCAGAAAAGTCAATTGAACGGTAAAATCTAAAGATGTTTGAAGAAAAAATAAACGTAATGGTGAGCTTGATACTTAAGTCTAATGAATAAGAATTACTCAAATTGTGTTAAAAGTGTACAAATACTTATTTTATAAATTTTATTAAAATCAATAATTTATTGAATGGTATTTCATTTATATTACGACTTTAATCTACATATTTTTTAAATAAATACTGAGAATTAAACGAAAATATTGGATTAATTTCTAGAGTCAATCTAAGCTAAGTCCATAGCAACGAAGCGCTCTAAATCTGAACAATTAATACCGAGTAGATTTAGTCCTTCGATTGATAAATCCTAAAATTATATACAGGGTAAAATATCATGACTACATACCAAACAGCGATTGATGCAATCCGCGAATTAAAAGCAAAATTCGGCAACACTTGGGCAGACATCAGTCCTGAAGATGCTGCACGTATGCAACTTCAAAACCGTTTCAAAACGGGTTTAGATATTGCGAAATACACAGCTGCGATTATGCGTCGTGATATGGCTGCTTATGATGCTGATTCTAGCAAATATACTCAATCTTTGGGTTGCTGGCATGGTTTCATCGCACAACAAAAAATGATTGCGAACAAAAAATACTTCGGTACTACTGAACGCCGTTACATCTACCTTTCTGGTTGGATGGTTGCTGCACTTCGTTCTGAGTTTGGTCCACTTCCTGACCAATCTATGCACGAAAAAACTTCAGTTCCTGCATTGATCGAAGAAATCTACACATTCTTACGTCAAGCAGACGCAAAAGAATTAAACGACTTATTCCGTGCACTTAAAAAAGCGCAAGAAGCGGGTGACACTGCTAAAGCTGCTGAAATTACTTCACAAATCGACAACTTCCAAACTCACGTTGTGCCAATTATTGCCGACATCGACGCTGGTTTCGGTAACGAAGAAGCAACTTACTTACTTGCGAAGAAAATGATCGAAGCGGGTGCATGTGCACTTCAAATCGAAAACCAAGTTTCTGACGCGAAACAATGTGGTCACCAAGCAGGTAAAGTAACTGTTCCACACGAAGACTTCATTGCGAAAATCCATGCACTTCGCTATGCATTCTTAGAAATGGGTCTTGACGACGGTATCATCGTTGCACGTACTGACTCTGAAGGCGCTGACTTGACTCAAAAAATCCCAGTGGTTAAAGAGCCAGGCGATATCGCTTCTCAATACATCAGCTACTTAGACACCACTGAAATTGATATTTCAGAAGCGCAAGAAGACGAAATCCTAATCAAACGTGATGGTAAATTACACCGTCCTAAGCGTTTAGCTTCTGGTCTATATCAATTCCGTGAAGGTACTCAAATTGACCGTGTTGTACTTGACTGTGTAACAAGCTTACAGAACGGTGCTGACCTTCTTTGGATCGAAACTGCAACGCCAAACGTTGAAGAAATCGCTCACATGGTGAACCGTGTACGTGAAGTTGTGCCAAATGCAAAACTTGTTTATAACAACTCACCATCATTCAACTGGACGTTAAACTTCCGTCAACAAGCTTACGACCGTTGGGTTGCTGAAGGTAAAGACGTATCTGCTTACGACCGTGCTAAGTTAATGAGCGCTGAGTATGACAATACTGAATTAGCTGCTGATGCTGATGCGAAGATCCGTACGTTCCAAGCTGATGCTTCTCGTGAAGCAGGTGTATTCCATCACTTGATTACACTTCCGACTTACCACACTGCTGCGCTTTCTACACATGAGCTTGCAGAAGGTTACTTCGGTTCTGAAGGTATGTTGGCTTATGTTGCTGGTGTACAACGTAAAGAAATCCGTGGCGGTATCGCTTGTGTTAAACACCAAGCAATGGCTGGTTCAGACATCGGTGATGACCACAAAGAAATCTTCGCTGGCGACAACGCGCTTAAAGCGGGTGACGATGCGAAAAATACAATGAACCAATTCTCTGCATAAGCACTGAACTGATTCAAAAAAACCCTGCGTAAGCAGGGTTTTTTTATTGTTAATGAAATTATTTAACTAAATACATGAGCCAATTTAATTGATGTATAGATAGAAAAACAGCGGTAGTAAAACCTAATACATATTTTGAATAAAAGTAATGCCAAAGCTGTTACAATCCCGAAAATTTACATTTGTATATTTATATGTTTGAAAAATTTGCTGAACAGAGTTTAAATGCATTAGGTTGGGAAATTGATAACCATTGGCCCTTAGATTTAGACCAATGTGTCATGATTGCTGCACCACACACCAGTAACTGGGATGCTTTATACGCGCGATTAGCGCTCAAAGCTTTAGGTGTAAATGTCAGAATTACAATTAAAGACAGCTATATGAAGTTTCCATTTGGTCCTTTTGTCCGGGCTATGGGAGGGATCGGAATTAATCGCCGACCGAAGAAAGAGGGAGAGGAAAGACCAAGCATGGTGCAATTAATGGCAGATCTTTTTAAAGATCATCCAAAATTGGTCATGTTGGTGACGCCAGAGGGAACAAGGTCAAAACAAGAAAAATGGAAAACGGGTTTTTACCATGTAGCAATTACAGCGAATGTCCCAATCGCTTTAGCATATATGGATTACAGTCAAAAAAAATGCGGTGTAGGTAAAATTATTTATCCTACTGGAGATATAGAAGTGGATATGGCAGAAATTATGGAATTTTATTCAAAGATTTCAGCTAAATTCCCCGAAAAATTTAGTGTTGACCAACGATATTCACACAACAGTTAATATATGGAGAAGGCAGAACAATCTGCCTTTTTAATACAAGAAAATTGCGTTTAAGGTTAAAATAAAGCCTGAAAAAAACAATAAAGTTAAGACAATCGATTTAAATTTTTGCTCAGATATTTGATAAAAAATTTTTGCACCAATGATCGTAGGTAGGCTAACTGCAAAGATCAAAATCCACAAATAAGACAAGTGATTCACGTTAATGGTCTGGTTAAATAAATAGATGATCAAAGTAAACAGTTGGATGGCAAAATTAAAATGTCGAAGAATGTTGCGTTGCTCATGTTTAGGAAGTTGTTTAAGCATCACCCAAGCCGAGGGAATTGCACCACAGAATCCACCGAGCCCACCTAAAATTCCACCCAAAAAACCAATCAAGCCGTCCATCCTGAGTCTGGTATCTTTTAAACAATGTAGTTGCGGATTAAAGAACATGAGTGGGCACCAAATTAATAAAAATATCCCAAGTAGTAATTTGAACGTGTCTGCATTGATATAATGAAGCAAAAAAGTACCCAAAGGTACTCCAATTAAGCCAGCGATAATATAGACCCAAACGATAGAAGGCTTTATAAAGGTTCTTGGTTCTTTATACATTGAAATGATATGACACCATAGTGATGCACAAACGACCAAGGGGGCGGTGATCTGAGGCGGTAGAATCCATACCCAAAAAGACATCGCAATAAGAGCGAAGGCAAAACCTGTGAGTCCTTGAATAAATCCAGCAAAAATTGCGCCTAGAATAAAGATACAAAACGTCATAAGGTGACTGCATCAATTGCTAAAGCAGGAGTAAAAGAAAAATGCATGAGATCGTCGGATAAGGAAAACTGATCAATCCTAAAATAATATTTGTTATCTTAAAAATAATAAGAACAGCAATAGCTAGCAGTAAAGCGAATAAAAGCCCTGAAAATCAGGGCTTTTATTATTAATTGGAGTTAGGTTTTAGGTTTTGTGTAAGACCGTTGATGTCCCCACCCTGAATACCGAGTTCACTCATTAAGCTGTCAATAAGAGGTGCTTGCGAACGATATCTAAGTGCGCTATTCACCACTTGATCTGAAAGTGCAACGGATTGTGATAGATCTGCTTGATCAGCTGAAGTTGTGGCGCCAGTAATGCCACCCAGACCATTCACTTGTAATATCTTGATATCATCAATATTTTCCATTGGTTTAACACTTTCACGGATGATTTCAGGCAAATACTTCAAAAGTGCCAAACGAATTTGCATCTCAACTTGTTCACTTGACAAAATATTATTTGCTTCATTGACTGCGCGTGTCCCTTCAGCATCGACTTGGTATTGTTTTTCTAAAGCTTGAGCCAAAAGAATTTTAGCATCAGCTTCACCTTTAGCTTTCAAGCGGACTTTTTCAGCTTCTGCTTCAGCCGCAGTACGAACAGCTTCAGCCTCATCTACAGCAGCTTGTTTTGATGCCTCGGCAGCGACAGTAATTGAAATAGCATCAGTTTCTGCAGCCTGTTTTGCAGCAACAAGTTCAACCGCTTTAATACGCTCAGCTCGCTGTGTTTCACGAACCGTCACAACTTCTTCCTCGGCTTTCACTGCTTGCGCACGAGCTTGGTCAGCAAGTACTTTGGCTTCAGATTCAGCACGAGATTTCTCGGCAATCGCGATTGCGCGATCTTGTTCCGCAAGTTCAATGGTTTTCTTTTGCTCTACTTGTGCTTGTTCAATAATTTGTGCTTTTTGAATATTTTGATTTTCGACATCACGTGCAGCTGAAATACGTTTTAATTCAATTTCACGTTCTGCAGCGATTTGGGCTTCTTCTGCCTCACGCTTTTTGGCAGCTTCTTGCGTTGCGATTTCAGCAAGTTGTTCAGCTTTACGAATCGAAATTTCACGCTCTTGTTGCATCTTTGCGTATTCTTCTTCACGCAGGATTTGAAGGCGTGCTTGTTCAGCTTCTAAATTTTTTGCTTTAATGGCTAAGTCAGCATCTTGTTCAATATCGTTACGTTTTTTACGACGGTCTTCAATGGTCTCTGTTAATTTTGTTAAGCCTTCTGCATCGAATGCATTTTGTGGATTAAAAAATTTAAAGCTGGTCTGATCAAGACCTGTTAAAGATACAGTTTCGAGTTCTAAACCATTTTTGAACAGATCTTCTGAAACAACTTGCTGAACTTTCTGAACGAAGTCGACACGTTTTTCATGTAACTCTTCCATAGCCATTTCTGCTGCTACTGCACGCAGGGAATCTACAAATTTACCTTCAACCAAATCTTTTAATTCATTTGGTGACATGGTTTTTTGACCCAAAGTTTGTGCTGCGGTAGCAATCGATTCAGCTGTTGGCTTAACACGAACATAGAACTCAGCCATCACATCTACACGCATTCGATCACGCGTAATCAAGGCTTGATCAGCTGCACGTTTAACTTCTAAACGAAGGGTATTCATATTAACAGGAATAACTTCATGTAAAACAGGAAGTACAATTGCACCGCCTCCTAATATAACTTTTTCCCCACCAAAACCAGTTCTGACAAATGAAACTTCCTTGCTTGAGCGTTTATATAGTCTTGCAATAATGGTTCCGATGACAACCAGCGCAATGAGAATAAGTCCTGCAATTATAATAATTTGATAAAAACTTGAACTAAACATTTTTTTCTCTAAGTTGATTTATTGTGAAATTGCTTGAAAGCCTTTGAGACTACGTTGTGTAAGTAAGACTTGCTGACCTTGTACGAATATTTCGTCAGCTTCAGGTTCGACTAAAATGTAATGTGTTTTACCAAAGCGATCTTTGAGTTTTGCTTGCGCAGGATAGTGCAGTCGAGCAGTGCCTAAAATGATTTCTGCTCGAAGTCCAATTAAATCGTCGCTATGAATTGCTGTGGTTTCATCTTTAGGGATGATCTTTACTATCCATCTTGAGAATAGCCGTACGAATGGCATACAGACCACAAGTACCAGTGGAGTAATGAGCCAGACTGTTAAAAATGATCCAAATACATGATGGATGATAGATTGGGCTAAGAAGCCAACAATTGAAAAGGTCGTGAGAAAGATGATCAGCCAAATTAATACAGGAATACGTCCAAGATAAAGCCAATCTAAAAATTGAATCCAAATACTAGATTGATGGTCAACGATCATTTCAGGAGAAGAATCTAATGAACTAGGTAGAAATTGCTCTAAAAATCCTTGACTACTGAGACCTGTTATTAATAGAAAGACTTCAAGAATGCCTATAAAAAACATCAAGCAGATACTAATACTGAAGAATAGATTTGACGGATTTATAAACATGTCCCACATGGGTAGTCTCTTATAGATATTAGAATTTTTATCAAATTTTAATCAAAATAATAAAATAAAGTGACGTAATTATCAATTATATAATATTGATTTCATTTTGAATGGATTCAACATAAAAAAATACGCAGTGATTGGGGTGATCACTGCGCAGAACAACGAATCTGCTTACACAGTTTCGGTTAAGGAGAAATGTTATGAATTTTGGGGGTATTCATAACAGTAATTAAATGATATTCAATTTCATTTAGCAACTCATTGGTAGTCGGGTTAAAACGTGTAAGATTACGTTAATAAGTTTGATTGAAGGTTAATTTTAAATAGGCTAATAAATAGCCATAAAAAAAAGCCGCAATGTGATGCGGCTTTAAGTGTGCTTATTTTTTAGGGATTAAAATTTAAAAACACCTAATCCAGCTTTAACTTCATCTAATGTTGCTTGCGTAATATCACGACATTTGTCAGTACCAGTTTTTAAGATATCCATAATATAATCAGGATCCTTAGCAAGCTCCATACGACGTTCACGAATAGGCGTGATCAACTCTTTTAGAACACCTTCAAGGCGTTTTTTGACTGTACCATCACCTAAACCACCACGACGATAGTGATCTTTAAGCTCTGCTACTTCTTCTGGTTTTGGATCGAAAGCATCTAAATAAGTAAATACAACATTACCTTCCACCTGACCTGGATCTTCAATACGAAGATGATTAGGATCTGTATACATAGCATTTACCGCTTTTTTAATGTCTTTATCAGAAGCATCTAAAACAATTGTATTGCCCAATGATTTAGACATTTTAGCTTTACCATCAAATCCTGGTAATCGACTAACATTCGATAGCAGTGCCTTACATTCAGGCAAAAGCTCTTGACCAATCTGACGATTTAAACGACGAACAATTTCATTTGTTTGTTCAATCATTGGAATTTGGTCTTCACCCACGGGCACAATCGATGCTTTAAAAGCAGTGATATCAGCTGCTTGAGCAACTGGATAGCATAAGAATCCAGCTGGGATGTCACGCTCGAACCCACGCATTTGTATTTCAGACTTAATCGTAGGATTTCGTTCTAGTCTTGAAACTGTGACAAAGTTTAAATAAAGCATGGTCAGCTCATTCAAAGCGGGCAAGCTTGATTGAACGCAAATTGTTGTTTTTGTCGGGTCGATCCCAACAGCGAGATAGTCAGTTGCAACTTCAATAATATTACGTCTAACTTTTTCGAAGTTATCAGCATTGTCTGTAAAAGCTTGTGCATCAGCCAATAATAGATGTTGGTGATGGGAATCTTGCAAACCTACTCGTGAACGTAAAGAACCGACAAAGTGGCCTAAATGAAGTTGTCCAGTTGGACGGTCACCTGTCAAAATAACAGGGCGATTATCTTGATTACTCATTTTCTATACCAAAGTCATCAACACTAGGGCTGAATTTTTAAAATTTCGTAATATTGTACGGCATTATTTTTTTTTATGTCAGCATAAAGCATCGAAAGAATCGAATTAAAAACGCCTTATTTGAGATAGTATTAATAATGTTGATACAGAATAAATTGAAATAGAAGAATAAAATTCCAAAAACAAAGAAGGATAACAATAATGGCAAATAGTTTATTGGTGCTATTAGATGATATAGCCACCATTCTTGATGATGTTGCGCTGATGAGTAAAATGGCTGCAAAAAAAACGGCCGGTGTATTGGGTGATGACTTGGCACTCAATGCTCAACAAGTTAGTGGTGTGAAAGCCGACCGTGAATTGCCTGTCGTTTGGTCTGTTGCAAAAGGCTCATTTGTTAATAAATTAATTTTGGTTCCATTAGCATTATTAATTAGTGTGATTGCACCTTGGCTTATAAATCCTTTATTGATGTTAGGTGGATTATTTTTATGTTATGAAGGTGTAGAAAAAGTAATTCACTCATTACACCATAAAAAAGCTAAAACATCTGAACAGGCCGAAAAAGAACTCGAAAACTTAAATGTAGATCTAGCAACTTTTGAGAAAGATAAAATCAAAGGCGCGATACGAACAGACTTTATTTTATCTGCTGAAATTATTGTGATTTCATTGGGTACAGTTGCAGCAGCTACTTTTGGAATAAAGGTTGCAGTCTTGTCAGTCATCGCAATTTTAATGACGATTGGTGTTTATGGTTTAGTTGCTATGATTGTTAAAATTGATGATTTGGGATTTTATCTCGTCAAACAAACGTCTACATTGAAACAAAGAATTGGTCAGGGCTTACTTGCTTTTGCACCTAAACTTATGAAGACACTAACCATTGTCGGAACAATCGCGATGTTCTTGGTTGGTGGTGGTATTATTAATCATACCATCCCATTATTTCATCATTTTACTGAAGATTCAGTCAATTATATTGAACATATTCCAAATGTAGGCAGTATCATCGGTGCTTTAACCCCGACGCTCTTAAACTTTGTCATAGGTTTTATTGCAGGACTTATTGTTTTGGTCGTTGTTTCAGGAATACAAAAACTATGGAACGCTAGAAAAGTTTAGAGTTTGATGAAATAACGTATTATATGAAGTTATATGATTAAAAAGGGCTGAGATTATGCGTTGGAAAGGCCGGAGAGTAAGTAGTAATTTAGAAGATCGCCGTGGAGGCGGTGGGGCTAAAGCTGGTGGAATTAGTATTCTCGGTTTAGTTGTTGCATTTGTTGCTTGGAAATTTTTTGGGGTTGATCCACAACAAGCCTATCAGGCAACTAAACAAGTGACTTCTAACAATCAGCAACAAGCGATAGGGATTGAAAACCCAACACCCGAGCAACAAGAAACAGCGGCATTTGTTGGTACGGTACTCGCTGATACTGAAGATACATGGACCACCGTTTTTCAAAAACAGGGAATGCAATACCAAGCACCGAAACTAGTGATGTTTAGTGGTGTAGTCAATTCAGGCTGTGGTACAGCCCAGTCAGCGATGGGGCCATTTTATTGTCCTGCAGACCAAAAAATCTATATTGATACTGATTTTTTTAAAGGTATGCGTCAGCAACTGGGTATATCGGGTGAGCGAAATCAATCAGAATTATCTACACAAAATGCTGCTGGTGACTTTGCACAAGCTTATGTGATTGCGCATGAAGTCGGACATCATATTCAAAATCTTTTAGGTATTTCAACTCAAGTCCAACAAGCTAGACAACGAGCTACTGAAGCTCAAGGGAACCAATTATCAGTCCGTTTGGAATTGCAAGCTGATTGTCTAGCTGGTGTGTGGGCAAAAGATACACATCAACGAACTCAATTCTTGGAGCAAGGTGATGTTGAAGAGGCAATGGATGCGGCGCATAAGATTGGTGATGATTATCTTCAGAAAAAGGCTAGAGGACATGTGGTTCCTGATAGCTTTACCCACGGCACAAGCCAACAAAGAATGTATTGGTTCGATCGTGGCATGAAAACAGGTGATGTGAACCAATGTGATACATTCAATACCTCAATCTAAATCTACCAAGCAGAATCGATTGATTTTTTTGCAAAGTTAGTACATGTAGCCTGCTAATGAAATAATTTATTAGGAAGGCTACACATCTTTAAAAAAAAAGGGATTGCGAGTAAACATTCTTTATATAAAATAAATAAATGGCTATAGTTTTTTCATTTAAAATTTAAATGATCTCATTTAAAGAAAACATATCATAGAGTGCAAAATGGGCAACTTTTTTTTTCTCCAAGTATTTACAGTGGTTTTTGCCCTCTCAATTGCCACCACCATATTCAATAAACGCACTCTAGGTTTTCCCCAAGCGATAGGGGTGCCAATTGTTTCAGCAATTTTTGTCTTTATTCTGCAATGGGCTGCCAATTTATTAGGGGATAATCGTTTTATCACCATTAATTTGGCAAATATTGAAGAAGCAGTTCGTCATATTGATTTTTATGATTTTCTCGTAAATGGTGTTATTTGCTTCATTCTTACATCGTCGGCATTGAAATTTAAAGTGTCTGATCTAAAAGTGTATTGGAAGCCAATTAGTATTCTTGCCACTATTGCTTTGGTTTTGTGTGCAGCATTGTTTGGTGGATTATTATTTGGATTTCAATATTTGATTGGTAACCCTGTACCAATACTCGTACTTTTATTACTCGGTTCTGCTTTAGGGGCTACAGATCCAATCGGAATCAAAGGGGTACTCAGTTCTGTACGTGCACCACATCATTTAATGGTGAAATTGGAGGGTGAATCACTGTTCAATGATGCAATGTGTATCGCTGTATTTATGACATTGTTGAATGTGCTTGAAGGCGAGCATTTTAGTCTGTTATTGACACTACAAACACTCCTTTATGAAATTGTGGTAGCTGTAATTATTGGTTTGGTATTTGGTTGGGGAATTTTACGATTGCTTCGCGAGAAGCATGAAATGGAATCATTAATCCTAACGACAGCTTTACTGGCTTGTGGTTCATATTTGGTCGCTTTATTTGCTCATGCATCAGCACCAATCGCATGTGTGATTGGTGGACTTATTGTTGGTAATAAATGGAAAGAAATTTTACAAAATCGTGAAATCCAAGAAGTAAATCACTTTTGGCATACAGTCGAAGGCATCATTAATTCTTTTTTATTTACTTTAATTGGTTTAGAGCTGTTTATTCTTGATCTTAATGCCAGCATGATACTTGGCGGTATTATCGCATTTGTAATTTTACATATTTCACGTTTTGCTGCGAACTTTCTGGCTTTTGCATTCTTCCCATCGTTTCGTAAGAAAAGCTATAACGGTAGCCTAGCAATTTTATCATGGGGTGGAGTAAGAGGGGGGATTTCATTGGCTCTAATTCTTGCGGTTGCTAATGTCCCAGAGTTAAGGCAATACAGTAGTATCTTGATTGGTTATACTTTTATTGTTGTTTTATTATCGGGCGTAGTATGTGGTTTAGGTTTGCCAGCAGTCATGAATGCTTTCTATTACAATCCTAATGAGGAAAAAGAGGGCTTAAAGGGAATATATCAGCGATTATGTAATAAGCTTAATCGTAAAGGATTTAAATATATTGTTGGTGAAGATAGTAAAGGTAATGAGATTATTACGATTTATAATCCTGAAGTGATATTAGATCGGACTTCTGATGATGGTGTGGCAATCGTCCATCATCCCGCTAAAGCTGAAGAGGTGAAGAAGTTAGAAAATCCAGAAAATTTCTAAAAAAAATTATATTTAATTGAAGCAAGCATGATAGTGCTTGCTCTTTATTTTTATGAATTAAGCATGATCAATGCAGAAGATAACAGTGATATTGTTTAAATATTTTATTCAGTTACGCAGAATTTTATCGATGAAATATAAAATTAAAATGTGAAAATTACATCATATTTAAGGCAAATTTTATTTCTTAACTTACTAAAAAGTAAGTATTAATTTTCAATATAAAATGAAAAGTATACTAGTTTACTAACATTAAAATGTTAGGTGAACAAGTTACCGTATGTAGTTAAACTAAATATAGCAGAAATTATGATAAGTAAGCCTTTGAAATTTGGTGGCCTGAAATATCCTAAAAGTAAGAAAAATATTAATTCTTTTGTCATAAGTGTTTGTAAATAAAGTATATATTTTGATTGTGGATGAGCGGTTACAAAAAGCTGATAAAAGACGCAAAATCTATTCGCATTAAATCTTAAAAATGTGATACAAATCTCACTTATAGATAATAGTGTCTATCTTTTTTGTATCTTAGATGTAGAAAGATCGATAAAAATAAAATTTATAAGTGAGAATTTACCATGGCTAATATCTCCGTAATATCTAAAGAGAGTCATCAGGTATTAGAGAATGTCAACTCAAAAATGGAACATCTAAGATGTCCCATTCATTGTCTATAACTTATTTGAGTAGATTAAGAAAATTTAAATAATGTTGTACGAGGATTTGTTCTTGTTCCAATATTGGTGTATGACCTACACCTTTTAAGATGATAGGCTCTTGAGCATTTTTCAGTAATCCTTTAAGTTCAGCTGCAGCTTCTACATTAATAATTTGATCACGATCTCCCCAAATGATGAGTGTTGGTTGATCGATTGAACGAGCCGCTAGCGCAAATGTTTCAGGTGTAAATGATTTGGACATGAGAATAAGTTGCTCAACGAGATTCGTGTTATTCGTAACATTGGATATCATGAGCTTTTCTTGTTCGACTTTCAGTTCGTTCGGTATAAATGGAGGTTGCTGCGTAGCAATTTTAAATAACCGATCAAAATCTCCAGGTTTAGAAACGATAAAATTTTTGAGTAAGTTTGGGTCTTTTAAGTAAGGCGTATTGGCAGATTTAAATACACCTGCACTGTTAATGAGTAGTAATGATTTAGTATCGATTGGATACTGCGCCGCATAAAGTAATGCTACAGCTCCGCCCATGGAGTGACCGGCAACATTTAGATTTTGATCAACATGAATGGCTTCTGCAAAGCGACGTAATTTTTCTGTCAGATTAGGAATTGAATAATCAAAATCTGCAGCTACTTTACTATCACCTTGTCCAGGTAAATCAGGGATAATGACGTGATAATGTGGTGTCAGATAGCGAGCGACTCGGTTCCAATTATCCCGACTGCCTGCAAGACCATGCACAAGCATAAGTACTGGTTTGCCTTTGGTTCCACCTTCACTGTAAGCCCAATCGATGTCGGAGACTTTAATGCGCTTGGTATTCAGTCCAGCCCAAGCACGTTCTTGTTGTAAAATATTTTGTATATTTATACTGCTTGGCGCGGCTTGAGTTGTCGATGTAATAGAGATTGTACCGACTGCAATTGAAGCAGCAAGTAAGTGTGAAAATATCCTTTTCATTGTATTTCTCTGTGTATTGTTATTGTGCAAATTTAGATTAAGTGAGTCTGTTATGAAATGCATTTGCTCAAATCAATCATCCGATAAACTATAGGTCAATTATTGATGAATCGATCAGTATCAGCGGAAATGGCACAGTTGATCTTGGCCACAGTATCACAAATTCCTTATGGGAAAGTAGCCAGTTATGGTCAAATTGCTGCGATGTCCGGACTGCCTAAACATGCACGTTTGGTTGGTCGTGTGTTGAATCAATTAGATGTGAGTAGCGATTTGCCTTGGCATCGTGTCATTAATGCACAAGGTAAAATTAGTCATCAGCGTTTGGATGATCAAGGTTTTAATTGCCAGCAAGCTAGATTGATTGAAGAGGGAGTTGTGTTTAACAATGGCAAAATAGATTTCAAGATTTTTGGATGGTTCGAGTAGCTCCGTATGATGGTATACGGAGCTATCAGATATTATTGCTTCACGACAAAAACAGGTACATTGACTTCAGTGATGAGGCTTTGTGCGACACTGCCCATAATTAATTTCTTGAATCCTGAGCGACCGTGCGAGCTGATAACAATAAGATCAATATTAAGCTCATCAATCGCTTTCATTATGGTGCGGTGAATACTTTCTCCTTCGAGTATTTTAGTCTCTACATCTATTCCATATTCATTAAACTTTGTTTTAGCTTGAGCAAGGTTGTCTTCAATAAATTTTCGTGCTCGTTCAATTAAAAGATTTGACTGCCCATCTGAGAGATATTCGGCTGCGATATAGGGATCGAGTGTCATCACTTGAACAACAGTAATTTTGCTATTAAATGCTTTAGCCAATTCAACAGCATGCTGAACGACGTTGAGTGCTACTTCAGAACCATCCACTGGAACGAGGATATTTTGATAACTCATGTTGTTCTCCTTTTTAACCGTTCTGTTTAAAAGTGTATAAGTTCATCATAGACCTTAATTGTTCAAAATAAAACCAAGTGTAAAGCTATGGTTTTTTATATTAAGTTATAGTTTTTAATTTATTGTCTTAAAATTTTAGAGGTATAAGATAGTAACGAACTATGAAGAATGAAATCTGATTAACTGAATCATAAAAAGATCAATTTGAAAATATTGTGATGGGTAGAGATGTAATTAAGGATGCGTCAGATATCTTTATAAAGTATGGAGTCTATAATTAGAATTAAAAAGTATAAGCCTTACTTTAGCGACTATATTTTGAAAACCCACTCCGTTTGAGTGGGTTTTTTATGTCTTTAAGAGTGATAATGATAAGATATTTGGAAAATAAGCAACTGAATTTTAACAACAATGAAAGATTATCCAGTAAATATCATTCATGAAGATTTTGAGAATATTGAAATCGCTTGGGAAGGCGATTTATGGGATCGCCGTCGTCTAGGTGAGCAATTAGAACGTTATGTAGATCGCTTAAATTGTGGTGCTGTTCTAGCTTTAGATGCTTGTTGGGGTGAAGGTAAGACCTGGTTTGTAAGGCATTGGAAAAAGCATTTAGAAGATCAAAGTCACCAAGTTGTTTATTTAGATGCTTTTGCCAATGATTATTTAGATGATCCATTTTTGACGATTGCAGCAGAGATTAGCCATGCTTTGAACGATGCAAATGAGATCGATGATGCTGATATTAAAGATTTTAACTCTAAGACTGCTTCGGTATTAATTTCTTTGGCGGCTGTCATGCCATTAATTGCCGCAAAAGCAGGTTTGCATTTGGTAGGACTAGGCGGTGCAGGTGAAGCTTTACAAGAGGTCTATAAAGAGGGCAAAGATGTATATGACACAGCAAGTGAAGAAATAGCCAATAAAGTTAAAGAGCACATTGAGAAGAAGATTGAAAATCATCATATCGAAAAGCAAACCATTCAAGATTTTAAGCAAGAGCTCGCTGAACTTGCTGCAAAATTAGAAAAGCCATTGGTATTTATTATTGATGAGCTAGATCGTTGCCGACCTGATTTTGCTATTCGTTTAATTGAAAGGATTAAACATTTTTTTGACATTCCAAAAATTGTTTTTGTTTTGGTAATGGATAAAACCCAATTTTCAAAAGTGGTTTGTCATAACTATGGTTATGATGAAAGTCTTGGTGAAGAATATTTAACAAAGTTTATTGATTTTACTGTTGAATTTCCTAACTTAGGAAAGACGCAGTTGTATGAAGAGGTAATAGCACAGCAGTTATATCGTATCGGCGAATTAACATCTGTAGATACTAAAAATGAATTGTTTTTTTGGATTTTAAGTTTGCAATCTAGCAAAGAATACAATTCTAGAGAGTTGGTGAAAAAAATTAATCAATATGCACTCTTGAGAACAAATGATTTCAAGCTTAATCTAATTTTAAATGCTTTCATCTTTGATGAAAATTTTAATATTTCAGCTAATTATTTGCATAAGATAATTGATTATTTATTCAACTATTTAAACGGCGATAAAAATGGATATACGACAAAATCTTATTTTATCCGACAGCAATTATTGAACGAAAAAAATATCGATGACATTATTATTTGCAATTTGTATGAAACACTTTTAGATATAGAAGAAAGATTTAAGACTGTAGGGCAACAGGATCATAAAAATCAAACTCTTCAAAGATTCTTGAGCCCTTATTGTATTAGTAAATTAAAAGATATTAAGGATTTTAATTCGATTTGGATGCAATATATAAAAACAGGACTATTTGAAAAATATTGATAATTTTTCAATATCATCGGTCTGCAACTGTTCACGCATTTTTAAAAACTGCTTTTCATCTAAGTCATATAGCTTAAGAGAAAGCAATTTTTTAATATCTTGTTCAGGGAAACGGTATTTAATAATTTTAGCAGGTACACCACCGACTACAGCATAAGGCGGTACATCTTTGGTCACGACTGCACCTGTAGCAACGACTGCACCTTCACCAAGTTTTACCCCTTGCATAATCATGGCACGACTACCAATCCAACAACCATCACCAATGATCGTGTCGCCAGCAGGCACAAAACTACGCGTATCAAAAGGAAATGCTGAAATCCAGTCGGTACGGTGTAACTGATTTCCACCCATCATGATGACACACTCAGCGCCAAAGCAGACAAAATTGCCAATATAAAGCTGATCGATGGGTTTTTCAGGTGTGGAAGGTTTGTCATGTAGGTAACGCACCACACAACGCTCAAAACCTTGATCCCAATAGGCTGAGTAATAACTATAATTGCCTTTGATATGGATATTCGGATTTTTTACCGTTTTAGAAATAAATTCGAACTCACACCAATGATTGACAGGCGAGTTGATCAACTTTTCAGACATGATGAAATAAAAGGAGAAGATTTTAGGGCATTATATACCAATTAAAACTTACATCCTGAATGAAAACTTTTATATTCATTGAGCATTAGAAGAACGGAAAAGCTATGTTTGTTGAAACAGAATTTAGAGAAGATAGACCTGAAGAAATATATAGAATAATAAAGGAGTATCCTCTTGCATCTTTGGTCGCACAGACCCAAACAGGGTTAATTGCTGAACATATCCCGCTCATATTAGTTGATGAACAAACATTGAGAGGACATGTTTCATTACAGAATGCACTATTCAATCATTCGATTTTGAATAACCAAATACTATGTATCTTTAAAGCAGAAGATGCTTATATTTCACCGAATTATTATCCTTCAAAATTTGAAGATCACAAAAAAGTACCTACTTGGAATTATCAAGTTGTACACATTAATGGTGAAATTCAGTTTTTTCATGATCAGAAAACTAAACTTGCAGTATTAGGTCAACTCACTCAACAACATGAACGTATCACGAATGGTAAAAATGCTTGGAAAATGGCAGATGCACCTAAAGATTACTTGATGGAAATGCTCAACCATTTGGTTGTATTTGAAATTAAAATTGAAAGAATCATCGCTAAATCAAAACTAAGTCAAAATAGAGAGGAAAAAGATTTTCGTAATGTTATTACGAAGATTCATGAAGCTGGAAAAGTGCATCTAGCAAAAACAATGAATCAATTAAAAAGAGTATAAAAAAACCCCTCATCAGAGGGGTTTATAGCCTAAAATATCAAGAATTAGAGATATTCTACGCTCACAATTTCGTATTCAACTTCACCTTGAGGTGTCGTAATTTTAACTTCATCGCCTTCATTTTTACCCAAAAGACCACGAGCGATAGGAGAATTCACAGATATTTTGTTAATTTTAAAATCTGCTTCGTCGTCACCAACAATTTGATACGTTTTACGTTCTTCAGTATCCAAATTTTCAATTGTGACAGTCACGCCAAAAACGACGCGTCCATTTTGCTCAAGTTCTTTAACGTCAATCACTTGTGCAGCACCCAATTTTCCTTCGATATCTTGGATACGGCCTTCACAGAAACCTTGTTGCTCACGTGCAGCGTGGTATTCCGCGTTTTCTTTGAGATCTCCGTGTTCACGCGCTTCAGCAATCGCTGCTGTAATACGAGGACGATCTACAGTTTTAAGTTGGTGTAATTCTTTCTCAAGCGCTTCTTTGCCTTGAGGTGTCATAGGATAACGTTGCATAGTTGTCCCTCAAAAAAGTAAGTATGAAAAATACTAAGTCTATAAATGAAAAAAAGCCCGCCACCAAGAGGTGGCGGGACTTCTTGGTAGTGTATTAACCTACTGTTTGTAAGTCTTGCAAACGATATACATCCATTGGCAATTTGATTGCTAAAGCTTGGCAAACTGCATCTGCACCATTAAGGGTAGTCGTATGATAGACCTTACCTTGAAGTGCAGAACGGCGGATTGAGAACGAATCCTGCTGAGCTTGTTTACCTTCTGTTGTATTGATAATGAGGTGTATTTCGCCATTTTTCAAGCGGTCCACAATATTTGGACGACCTTCAGTCACTTTATTTACACGTTCACATTCAATACCAGCCGCTTTGATGACATCGTAAGTGCCACCAGTAGCAAGTATTTTGAAGCCAAAGTCAGCAAGTTGTTTTGCAATACCAGCTGCACGCGGTTTATCAGAATCACGTACAGAGATGAACGCATGTTTAACTTCACCTTCCGTTGGAAGACCTGGTAAACGCTCATTTGCACCTAATACAGCTTTATAGAACGCTTCACCAAATGTTTTACCAACACCCATTACTTCACCTGTAGATTTCATCTCAGGCCCAAGGATTGGATCAACACCAGGGAACTTGTTGAATGGGAACACTGCTTCTTTAACAGAGAAGTGCTCAGGGATAATCTCTGTAGTGAATCCTTGAGATTCTAAAGATTGACCCGCCATACAACGTGCAGCGACTTTCGCTAAAGACTCACCGATACACTTAGATACAAATGGAACTGTACGTGATGCACGTGGGTTCACTTCTAAGATGTAAACGTCTTCGCCTTTAACAGCAAACTGTACGTTCATTAAACCAACAACACCAAGCTCTTTCGCCATCGCGATAGTTTGACGGCGCATTTCGTCCTGAATCTCTGTAGAAAGAGAGTAAGGAGGGATCGAACATGCAGAGTCACCTGAGTGGATACCTGCTTGTTCGATGTGCTGCATGATACCGCCGATCACCACGTCTTTACCGTCAGATACGCAGTCTACGTCAACTTCGATCGCGTCGTCTAGGAAGCGGTCAAGAAGAACAGGGGCATCGTTAGAAGCTTGAACAGCATCACGTAAATAGCGACGTAACTCTTCATCGTTGTATACGATTTCCATCGCGCGACCACCAAGTACATATGATGGACGTACTACAAGTGGATAGCCAACTTTCGCTGCTTCAGCCATACCTTCTTCAGCAGATTTTACAATGCTGTTGTTTGGTTGACGAAGTTGCAGACGTTGAATCATTTGTTGGAAACGTTCACGGTCTTCTGCACGGTCAATCGCATCAGGAGATGTACCAATAATTGGTGCACCAGCTTCTTCTAAAGCACGAGCCAATTTAAGTGGTGTTTGACCACCGTACTGTACGATGATGCCTTTTGGCTTCTCAATACGTACGATTTCTAACACATCTTCAAGTGTAATTGGTTCGAAGTACAGGCGATCAGATGTGTCATAGTCAGTAGAAACCGTTTCTGGGTTACAGTTCACCATGATTGTTTCATAACCGTCTTCACGCATTGCAAGCGCCGCGTGTACACAGCAGTAATCGAATTCGATACCTTGACCAATACGGTTAGGACCACCACCGATCACCATGATCTTGTCTTTGCTAGACGGGTTTGATTCACATTCGTCATCGTAAGTTGAATACATATACGCTGTGTCTGATTCAAATTCAGCAGCACAAGTATCTACACGTTTGTAAACTGGGGTTACGCCCAAGTTCCAACGATGTTTACGGAATTGTTTTTGTGAAATACCCATCAAGTTCGCAATGCGAAGGTCAGATAAACCTTTACGTTTAAATGAACGGATGTTGTCCGCATTTAGATCGCCAAAACCTAAAGTTTTGATTTGGTTTTCTGTTTTGATGATGTCTTCGATTTGGATCAAGAACCATTTGTCGATCTTAGTCGCTTGGAATACATCTTCTAATGTAAAGCCGTGACGGAATGCATCAGCAACATACCAAATACGCTCAGGACCCGGAACACGAAGTTCTTGTAAGATTTTCTCACGCGCGCCTTCAGCACCCACTTCGATTTTTTCATCAAAGCCAGTTGCACCCACTTCAAGACCACGAAGTGCTTTGTTCATAGACTCTTGGAAGTTACGCCCAATCGCCATCACTTCACCAACAGATTTCATCTGTGTAGTTAAAGTTGCGTCAGCTTGTGGGAATTTCTCAAAGTTGAAACGTGGAACTTTAGTTACAACGTAGTCAATCGCAGGTTCGAAAGATGCTGGAGTTGTACCGCCAGTGATGTCGTTTTTAAGCTCATCAAGGGTATAACCAACCGCTAATTTTGCAGCGATTTTCGCAATAGGGAAACCAGTTGCTTTTGAAGCCAATGCAGAAGAACGAGATACACGTGGGTTCATCTCGATCACAACCATACGGCCAGTATTTGGACAAATACCAAACTGTACGTTAGAACCACCTGTTTCTACACCAATCTCACGCAACACTGCTAAAGATGCATTACGCATTAACTGATATTCTTTATCTGTTAATGTTTGTGCAGGTGCAACAGTGATTGAGTCACCTGTGTGTACGCCCATTGGGTCAAAGTTTTCAATCGAACATACGATGATACAGTTGTCGTTTTTGTCACGAACAACTTCCATCTCATATTCTTTCCAACCAATTAAAGATTCATCGATCAATAATTGTTTGGTCGGAGAAAGATCGAAACCGCGTTCACAGATTTCAAGGAATTCTTCTTTGTTGTATGCGATACCACCGCCTGAACCACCCATGGTGAATGATGGACGGATAATCACTGGGAAGCCGAAACGTGCTTGAATTTCTAAAGCTTCTTCCATTGATTCAGCGATTGCTGCTTTTGGACATTCAAGACCAATTTTACGCATTGCTTGGTCGAAAAGTTTACGGTCTTCCGCTTTTTCGATCGCTTCTTTCGTTGCACCAATCAATTCAACATTGAATTTTTCTAAAATGCCATGCTCATCAAGGGCAAGGGCACAGTTCAATGCAGTCTGACCACCCATTGTTGGAAGAACTGCGTCTGGGCGTTCTTTCTCAATGATCGCTGCAACAGTTTGCCAAGTGATTGGCTCGATATACGTTGCATCTGCCATTGCAGGGTCAGTCATGATCGTTGCAGGGTTAGAGTTTACCAGAATTACACGGTAACCTTCTTCACGTAATGCTTTACATGCTTGTGCACCTGAGTAGTCAAACTCACACGCCTGACCGATAACAATTGGACCAGCACCAATAATTAAGATGCTTTTAATATCCGTACGCTTTGGCATTATTTGCTCCTCAATTACTTCTTAGATGCTTCAATAAGTTCGATGAAATGATCGAACAATGGTGCGCAGTCATGTGGACCTGGGCTTGCTTCTGGGTGACCTTGGAAACTAAACGCAGGCTTATCTGTACGATGAATCCCTTGAAGAGTTTGATCGAACAATGATTTGTGCGTCGCTTTAAGGTTTGCAGGTAATGTTTCTGCATCCACTGCGAAGCCATGGTTTTGAGAAGTAATCATCACTGTACCATCTTCGATGTTTTGTACAGGATGGTTAGCACCATGATGACCATGAGGCATTTTCACCGTTTTAGCGCCAGAAGCGAGAGCAAGAATTTGGTGACCCAAGCAAATACCAAATACAGGTACGTTACGAGCGTCTTCAACAATTGTTTTTACAGCTTCAATTGCATAGTCACATGCTGCAGGATCGCCAGGACCATTCGATAAGAATACGCCATCTGGATTTAGAGCAAGAACTTTTTCAGCAGGAGTTTGTGCAGGCACGACAGTTAATTTACAACCGCGGTCTGCGAGCATACGTAAGATGTTGGTTTTGACACCGTAATCATATGCAACAACATGAAATTTTGCTTCTGGTTGGGAGAAACCTTGACCTAATTTCCAAGAACCTTCAGTCCATTCGAAACCGTTTGGATCACAGCATTCTTTCGCAAGGTCTAAACCATTCAGACCGCCGAATGCACGAGCTTTTTCTAAAGCTTCTTCTTCTGTAATATTTTCACCAGCTAAGATACAACCGTTTTGTGCACCTTTAGCACGTAAAATACGTGTCAGTTTACGTGTATCAATGTCAGCGATAGCGACAACATTGTGAGATTTTAAGTATTCGCCTAAAGATTGCGTAGATCGGAAGTTGCTGTGCAATAAAGGTAAGTCACGAATGATCAATCCGTTTGCCCATACTTTATGAATTCGACCTGACTCAGCGTCTTCATCATTACAACCTGTGTTACCAATGTGTGGATAGGTAAGCGTAACAAGCTGTTGTGCATAACTTGGGTCAGTCAAAATTTCTTGATAGCCAGTCATGGCAGTGTTGAAAACGACTTCACCAGTCGTACTACCCGATGCACCGATTGACGTTCCTTTAAAGATCGTACCATCGGCAAGGGCTAAAATTGCTGGGGTGCTCAAACCAAAGCTCCTGAAATTTAGGCTGTAAAAAAGCGAGTAGACGAAAAAAAAGGAAGGCTACTTTAAAACCCACCCTCCTTACATCTGCTCGCTTGAACTTAACACGGCATTATACGCAAACACCTTGATAAAGTCCACGTAAATAAACCTGAATTCGTCAGATATATACCTTGTAATTTGTTTAAAAGTCTGCTTTTTAAACTTTGGACAAAAGTCTAAGAATGTAAGAATTGTTTAATAATTCAAAAGTTAAGTTTTATCACGATGTATCAAAATTTATGTAGACTTACAATTAATAAGCTAAGTTTCTGAAACAGAATAACAAAGCTTCTAAAAAGCTGATTTGTTAAATAGAACAAATGTTGAAGTTGCTCCAAATGCTTCCTAAAAGTTCGAAAAAAGTACTGATTAGGTCAATTTACCAGTATTTTAGAAAGGACTGATTAAATATGGAAAATAGAGGTAAATATTGAATTGCTTGTTAAAAGCGTAGGTTCAATTATTCAAAGATGAAATTGGTAGTTAGCATGTTGGGATTTAAAAATTAAACCGAGATCGAATTTAAAGAGATTTGAGGCTACTTCGGTGTCTGTGAAGAAATATTTAAGAGCAGATTTGGCTGTTCAAGTGATTAAGGACAATTTTGAAAATTAAAAATGAATAACAGGAATTACAAATATAACTAGATATAACACGTTGAGATCAGTTGTATAAAACTTAACTCTAAAAGAGGTGGGAAGAGTCTACAACTATAGAACTTAAATATTGGGGTAAAAAAATAGTGAGATTAAATCTCACTATTTTTTTTAAAACTGATGCAACCAATCGCGCTTGTTATGGAAGTCAGCCTCAGGACTACTATGCTGCATCGCATAATAATGTTTAGCTTGCGATGTGTTTAATACAGCGGATAAGCCAATAAAAATATCCTGCCATTTCAATTTATGTTTTAACATAAACTCCGTTAGATCAAGGCTCACATTTAAACCATAATGCGTCTTTTTGAGTGAATTCAGTTCTATGTCATAAGCTGCTTGCGGTGGCATATCTTCAGGGTAACGATACTCTTCAAATTGATACGCTTGCCAAGCTTGAGAAGGGGAGAGATTGACTTCACGATAAAAGTCCTGATCTTTCACCCCAATGAAAATTTCAAAGCAGGTTTCTTCCCAAAGAAAATCTCGTCGTGGATGTCCAGCTACAATTTCCGGATAGACTAAGTATTGATTTGGGTCACGTAACCAATAGCCCACATTTAGTGTATATGGACTCACTTGTTCAATTGCACCAACCAAGGAGATATCAAAGTAACGGTCAAAAGAATTTAGTTCGTAACTTGCCATTCAATGCAACTCAAATTAATCAGAAAGATGTGCGTGGCGAACAAGATTCGAAAGTTTAGGATTTTGTTTTGCCGCTTTCTTGTATAAAAGTGCAATTTTTCCAATGGTTTGAACAACTTCTGCACCAGTAACTTTGGCGATTTCAGTAATGACTGCTGCACGAGCATCACGATCTTCACCGCCAATTTTTACTTTAATTAACTCATGATCATTTAAAGCACGTTGAGTTTCTTCAATGACATTTTCAGTTAAACCTTGACCACCTAACATTACCACTGGGTTAAGTGCATGTCCGATTTGACGCAAACGTTTGCGTTCCTGAATTGATAAAGCCGCCATAAAGATAACCTAATTTTAAAAACGACTTAGTATAGCAAATCAAGAGATCAAACGCTTATGTTTCTCAGAAATAATCGATCAACTTAAATCAAAAAAACATAAACGATAATCTTGAATTAGATACAGATGAATACTGCAAGGGGGACAAAATTCACGTACAATAAAAAGTTAGAAGATTACGTGTATTTAAAGAGTTATGGCAACACGCATTACCAATCAGAAGTTATCCAAAAGTAGTCGTGCGTGGATGAGAGAGCATTTAGATGACCCGTTTGTGAAAAAAGCACAAAAGGAAGGTTATCGTGCGCGTGCTGCATATAAATTGCTTGAAATCCAAGAGAAATACAAAATCATTAAACCTGGTATGACTGTTGTAGACCTTGGTGCTGCACCTGGTAGTTGGTCCCAAATCGCTGGAAAATTAGTGGGTGATAAAGGTTTAGTGATTGCATCAGATATTTTGGAAATGGATGCACTTCCAGATGTGACGTTCCTGCAAGGAGACTTTCGAGAAGTGGAAGTTTTCGAAAAATTGTTAAATATTTTAAATGGACGAACTGTAGACGTTGTAATTTCAGATATGGCCCCCAATACATCAGGTAATAAGGCCGTTGATCAACCTCGACAAATTTATTTGTGTGAACTTGCATTAGACTTTGCCAATAAAGTTTTAGGTCCGAAAGGACAGTTTGTTGTCAAAGTTTTCCAAGGAACTGGTTTTGACGAATTCCGTAAGGAAGTTGTAGACAGTTTTGAAGTATTAAAAACTGCAAAGCCTGCTGCCTCGCGTGCTCGTTCGAAGGAAGTTTTTTTAATTGGACAGGGCCGTAAAAAGAATTCGCAATAAAGTGACTTGCCAAGTCGCTAAAAAATGTGCATTTTGTACCTTTTGAATATTTTATTGCGAAATTGATTTACTCGCTTTTTGTTAAAGGTCACCCAATTTTGGGCATGATCAAATTAGATTGATATGGGAATAAAGCTTTGAGCGATCTCTTTAAGAATGCCGTTTTATGGCTTGTTATACTTGGTGTGCTGATATTAATTTTCAGCAACATTAGTGACCGTGATAAGCCTGCTGCATTGAACTATTCAGAATTTGTTGCAGCGGTTAATGCTGGTCAAATTAAACAAGTTACCATTGACGGTGAACGAATTAGTGGCGAAAAAGTAAATGGTTCTCCATTTGAGAGTATTCGTCCTGCGGTTCAAGATCCTGAGTTAATGCCGAATCTCATCAAAAATAATGTCGTTGTTGAGGGTACTGCTCCGCAACGTCAAGGTTTATTGATGCAGCTTTTGATCGCAAGCTTTCCAGTACTTTTAATCATTTTGTTATTCATGTTCTTTATGCGCAACATGGGTGGCGGTGCTGGTGGTAAAAACGGCCCGATGAGTTTTGGTAAGTCAAAAGCAAAAATGCTTTCAGAAGACCAAATCAAAGTCACTTTCACAGATGTTGCGGGTTGTGACGAAGCGAAACAAGAAGTCGTTGAAATTGTTGATTTCTTGAAAGATCCAACAAAGTTTAAGCGTCTTGGTGCTAGCATTCCTCGCGGTGTCCTGATGGTAGGTCCACCGGGTACAGGTAAAACTTTACTTGCAAAAGCGATTGCTGGAGAGGCTAAGGTTCCATTCTTTAGTATCTCAGGTTCAGACTTCGTGGAAATGTTCGTTGGTGTTGGTGCATCACGTGTACGTGATATGTTTGAGCAAGCGAAACGCCATGCGCCGTGTATCATTTTCATTGATGAGATTGATGCGGTGGGTCGTCATCGTGGTTCAGGTACTGGCGGTGGTCATGATGAGCGCGAACAAACCTTGAACCAGATGTTGGTAGAGATGGATGGTTTCGAAGGCAATGAAGGTATCATCGTTATTGCTGCGACTAACCGTGCTGACGTGCTAGATAAAGCTTTACTTCGTCCGGGACGTTTCGACCGTCAAGTGATGGTTGGACTTCCAGATATTAAAGGTCGTGAGCAAATCCTGAATGTGCATTTGAAAAAATTACCTTCAGTGACTGGTGTAGATGTCAAAGTATTGGCACGTGGTACTCCAGGGTTCTCTGGTGCGCAATTGGCAAACTTAGTCAATGAAGCTGCATTATTTGCTGCACGTCGTAATAAAAATACGGTCGATATGCATGACTTTGAAGATGCAAAAGATAAGCTTTATATGGGGCCAGAGCGTAAATCAATGGTTCTTCGTGAAGAAGAGCGTCGCGCAACGGCTTATCATGAAGCAGGTCATGCGATTGTAGCTGAAATGCTTCCAGGCACAGACCCAGTACATAAAGTCACGATCATGCCACGTGGTTGGGCATTAGGTGTAACTTGGCAGCTTCCAGAGTTTGATCAAACCAGTCATTACAAAGACAAAATGTTGAATGAGCTTTCTATTCTGTTTGGTGGTCGTATTGCAGAGGAAATTTTCATTAATCAGATGTCGACTGGGGCTTCTAACGATTTTGAGCGTGCAACAAAAATGGCGCGTGCAATGGTGACTAAGTACGGTATGTCTGACAAGATGGGTGTCATGGTTTATGAAGAAGATGCTCAACAGTCATTTATGGGTAGTCTAGGTGGTCGTACTATTTCTGAAACGACTCAACTTGAAGTTGATCGTGAAATTCGCCGTATCCTAGATGAGCAGTACAAAGTTGCACGTGATATCTTAGAAAATAATAAAGATATTGCCCATGCGATGGTAAAAGCTTTGCTTGAGTGGGAAACGATTGATCGTGATCAAATCCGTGACATTATGGAAGGTCGTGAACCTCAACCACCTAAGGTATATGTGGCTGAGAATCCAATCGTAGATGTAACCCCTACAGATGGTCCTTCAACGCCTCCACCGTTACCTGCAAGCTAAAATGAAGGAGCCTCTTATGAGGCTCTTTTTTTGTGTTGAAATTATCCCTCATGTTTAAATTTTACTTGATATCATGTGAATGGATTTTCTAGGGACATCAATATGCAACTTATCTCTTTACCTAATCAGATTCTTAAATGTGGTGCATTGGAACTTGATTTGTCAAAGCCTCATGTAATGGGTGTGTTAAATGTAACGCCAGATTCGTTTAGTGATGGTGGTAAACACAATAGTGTAGAGGCGGCACTAGAGAGAGCAAAGCAAATGATTGCTGAAGGGGCGAGTGTTATTGATGTAGGTGGTGAGTCAACTCGCCCTGGCGCATCTGCTGTTGATGTTCAGGATGAAGTAGATCGTGTAGTTCCGGTCGTTGAAGCGTTGTCAAAATTGAATGTAGTGATCTCAATCGACACTTCTCAACCAGAAGTGATTAAAAAGGCGGTTAAAGCTGGAGCGCATATTTGGAATGATGTCAGAGCATTAACAAAGCCACATGCTTTAGAAACAGCTGCGGAATTAGATATTCCAGTCATTATCATGCATATGCGTGGTGAGCCAACCACAATGAACCAGTTGGATCAATATGATGATATTACTTTAGATGTGATTTCAGAATTGCAAACTCGATTAGATGCAGCATTAAATGCGGGAATTAAACCTGAAAATATCATGATTGATCCGGGTTTCGGATTTGCAAAAAATGCACATCAAAACCTGAAATTATTAAAAGAGTTGTATAAATTAAATGAGTTGCGATATCCAATGCTTTCTGCGTTATCTCGTAAGCGATTTATTGGTGAAGCTTTAGGTGGTGTACCTGCCCATGAACGTGCAGTGGGTTCGGTGACGGGGCATCTGTTAAGCATACAGCAAGGAGCATGTATGGTCAGAGCACATGATGTAAAAGAAATGGTGCAAGCTATACAAATTTGGACAGCAATGAATAGTGTCAGTTAAATTAAAGGGTGATTTAAGGCAGTTAAAATCATCAATGAAAATATTGGCTTAGTTATACTTTGACTCAAAGTGAGATTTACTCCTCGTTTTTATTGTTGGTTTAATGTCTAGCTTGTGTTATATAAGCTCGGTTTTTGTTAATGCTATTACTTGAGCTTTAATATGTTGAATGATGTACTTCTCCCGATGTTCGACGATGAATATTATCCTGATATTCTCGTGGCTGAAATTCAGCAACTCATTAAAAAATTCTCAAAGAAGGTATCTAAGGTGAATTCCGATGCTGAGATTTATCAAATCGCCAATGATATTGTGGCGGAAATTAATGAGATGAAACCTCAGTTCGAAGATCTTGACTCTTCTCTTGACGATGCAGCAGCAGACTATATTGTTGAGGCAATGATGATGGTCGTTCAGGAAGAGGGATTCTTAGATATCGAAATGGAAGAACTTGTTTCAAATAGAGAGTGGTAAATCGCTCTCTATTTTTTTGTGTTGTTATTGTTGTGACTAAACACTAGGCATAAAAAAAACCAGCTTACGCTGGGTTCTTTATTTACACCATTATTCTCTATTAGAAGAATGGTGCCCGAGGCCAGACTCGAACTGGCACGCTTTGAGGGCGGGGGATTTTAAATCCCCTGTGTCTACCGATTTCACCACTCGGGCATGTGCGCAATAATAGAGGACACTTTTAAGCTTGGCAAGAGAAAATCGTATTATTTGCTTTCTTTTCAATCAACTTGCATTGATTAGGTTAAAAATTATAACTTTGGGGGCGATGGTTTAAGATATTTGTACATTAAATTGTCATCTGATTGCAATTTTAACTTCATAAATATGGTTTAAGTTCGAAGTTAAAATAACTCGCCAATTCATAAATAAAATGAAAAATAAAATCTCAAGACGCGCATTAATTAAAAACTCATTGGCTGGATTTGGTGCGATTTCACTGCCTGTTTCGATTACAGCATGTAATGGCGATGGTCAAACCAGCAATGAGCATAAAGTTGAATTTTTGCATGGAGTGGCGAGTGGAGATCCATTACAGGATCGAATAATTCTTTGGTCGCGAATAACACCTACAGATGTGACGGCAACATATGAGTTAGATTGGGAAATTGCACTTGATGAAAATTTTTCAAATATTGTTCAGATGGGGAAAATCAAGACTTCTGCTGCTAAAGACTTTTGCTTGAAAGTCGATGTACTTAATTTGAGTGCCGATACTCGCTATTATTACCGATTTAAATATGGGCAGATACATTCTCCAATTGGTCGTACGAAGACCTTAGCAACCAAGTCCAATGCGGTTAACTTTGCCGTATGCTCATGCTCAAATTATCCTGCTGGTTATTTTTATGTGTACCGTGAAATTGCGAAGCAGGACGTGGATGCTGTGCTGCATCTGGGCGACTATATTTACGAATATGGCAAAGATGGGTATGCAACTGAACAAGCCGAAAAGCTTGGTAGAACACTCGATGTGGATAATCAAAACGAGATTTACCGTCTAGAAGATTATCGAAAACGTTATGCAAAATATCGAACAGATCCTGATTTACAAGCGGTTCATCAACGTCATCCATTTATTCTGATTTGGGATGATCATGAGCTGACAAATGATGCATGGCGAGCTGGTGCGCAGAATCATCAACCTGATTTAGAGGGAGATTTCGTAGCACGAAGAACAGCAGCCCTAACCGCTTATTTTGAGTGGATGCCAATCCGCGAAAAAAGCAATAACGATATTCTTCATATTTATCGTCAGTTTAATTTTGGTGATTTAGTTCAACTTAATATGCTAGATACACGTATGTTGGCACGAGATGAGCAACTGGCTTTTGCTTCATTTATGGATGGTGAAAATCTAAATGTTGAGCAATTTAGAGTGGCATTAATGAGTGAGCAGCGACAGCTAATAGGGATAGATCAGTTAAATTGGTTGGCGAATAGTCTGCAGAGTTCTCGTGCAATATGGAATGTATTGGGTCAGCAAGTATTGATGGCGAAAATGTTGGTACCTGCTGAAGTATTGCAAATATTAAATGTTGCCAAAAGTGGAATGGTAGATGACAACTTTTTAATTGAAGCTCAAAAACGTCTCATGGAGTTGGTTGCAATTAAGTTGCGTTATAAAAATAATGATCCAAGCTTAATTGACGCTGAATTATCAAGAATACTAACCGTGATTCCTTATAATTTAGACGCTTGGGATGGTTACTATGCTGAGCGTGAGCGTGTTTATGCTTTATATGAGCAGTACCAGAAGAAAGTTGTTGTGTTGGCTGGAGATACCCATAATGCGTGGGAGTCTGCATTACATCAACAAAATGGTGAGAAGGTGGGGATTGAATTAGCAACAAGTTCAGTTTCTTCACCGGGTATGGAGAAATATCTCAATTTACCTGAGAACTTAATGCAACAATTTGAACAAGTGTTTATCCAATTGATTGATGAATTAAGTTTTTGTAATTTGAATCAACGAGGCTATTTAAAATTGAGCTTTGATTCTACGCAATTGAGTGCAGATTGGTTGTTTTTAACAGATATTCATTCACAGAAGTATCAAGTTGATCAACTCAGATTGCACTCAACAACGTATGATACCAATTTGAATATAATTAAAGTAATGCAGCAAGCAAGTTGATCGTAGCGCTACATGATGCTATCGATATATTTTTCTATATCGGTATGCTTGTAGCGCATACACAATTTGTTTTCATAGTTCATCAAATGAACATAAAGTTGCGCATTTTTTTGTTTTTGTTCAATCAATAATTGATGCTGCTTTGAGTTTTTGGATGAAAAGATTAGTTTTAAGTAAAGCTTAAAATTTTGTTTATAACTCCAGAAAGCCACTCTACGAATTTCTTGAATGTAGTAATAGTTTTCTTTAGAAGTATTTTCTCGGAATAAATTCTCTTTATAAAATTTAACGAAACCAAAATTCATAGCGAAATAAAACAAAATTCCCTGTAAGAACCAACTTTCCATAAAAGCGATATTTAAACTTTGTAAAAGAATGAGGATGGTCAGTTTGAATGGGGTATTTTTAAGTTGCTGGTAAGTTGAGATGCTACTATGCTTGATCTGTTTGAGGATGATTGGCGTAATCAGCATAAAAAATAACATGATACACAACACAGCACTCCCGCCAGATTGAAAGCCTTCTAAAAAAACAATGTGTTGTTTAAGCAAAAGGGTTAACAAATATGAGCAAGGGAGGAAAATCATTAATGCAAGTGCAAGCGGGATCAGTTCTTTACGCTCATCTAGAATTCCTTTGGTCTTTAACTGACTATAGAGCAAGAAGTTTTTTTTAAACGCTTGAGGATATTGTTGTTTTAGTTCTTGAAGATATTGAGCAACTTGCTGATTTTGATTCATTTGAATATGAAATTCTGAAGATGAGTGATTATAGCAGATGAGTTTAAAGAAAATGCAGACATAAAAAAACCAGCTTACGCTGGGTTCTTTATTTACACCATTATTCTCTATTAGAAGAATGGTGCCCGAGGCCAGACTCGAACTGGCACGCTTTGTGGGCGGGGGATTTTAAATCCCCTGTGTCTACCGATTTCACCACTCGGGCTTAACAAGATGGAGGCGGAGGTCGGAATCGAACCGGCGTACACGGAGTTGCAGTCCGCTGCATGACCACTCTGCCACCCCGCCATGTCTTGTTGATGCGTATATTAACAAGCTCTGAAAAAAAAACAATAGTGCTTTTATTCGTATGTGCAGAAAAACAGCATATAACGGAAATTATTTAAAATATTCATGTAGAATGTGTGAAATTGATTCATATCAACACTTGGGAGATGTGCCGTGGCATTAGTTTTAGATGGTCGTGCATTGGCAAAACAAATTGAGGCTGATTTGTTAACTCGCGTAGAAGCGTTAAAAGCAAAATCAGGACGTACTCCAATTCTTGCGACGATTTTAGTAGGTGACGATGGTGCATCTGCAACTTATGTGCGTATGAAGGGTAATGCATGCCGCCGTGTTGGTATGGATTCACTTAAAGTTGAACTACCAAAAGAAACGACGACAGAACAATTGCTTGCTGAAATTGAAAAACTCAATGCAAATCCTGATGTTCACGGTATTCTTTTACAACATCCAGTACCTGCGCAAATTGATGAGCGAGCGTGTTTTGATGCGATCTCACTTGAAAAAGATGTGGATGGTGTTACTTGCCTTGGTTATGGTCGTATGGCAATGGGTGAAGCGGCTTACGGTTCTGCGACACCTGCTGGTATTATGACGATTCTGAAAGAAAACAACATCGAAATCGCAGGTAAGCATGCGGTTGTTGTAGGTCGTTCTGCAATTTTGGGTAAACCAATGGCAGCTATGCTTCTGGAGGCGAATGCTACTGTAACGATTTGTCACTCTCGAACACAAAACCTTGCTAGCTTTGTGAAGCAAGCGGATATCATTGTGGGTGCAGTCGGTAAAGCTGAATTGATTCAAAAAGATTGGATTAAACCTGGTGCAGTAGTTGTTGATGCTGGTTTCCATCCACGTGATGGCGGTGGTGTGGGCGATATTCAACTTGTTGGTATTGAAGACATTGCTTCAGCTTACACACCAGTACCGGGTGGTGTAGGTCCAATGACAATCACAACGTTGATTCGTCAAACTGTAGAAGCGGCTGAGAAAGCACTAGGTTAATTTAATCCTCCCTAACCCTCCTTTTTCACAGTAGGGGATAAACTTCAAATCTAAAATTGAAGTGTCTTTTTTTTCTAAAGAGGGTTAGGGAAGATTCCTGAAAGATATAAATACCAATTAAAAGAATCTAAATGAGCTGTACTTTCCAATTTCCTAAAGCGCCTGAACATTTACTCAAAGCCTTAAATGATGTGATTCCACATTGTGAACTTCATGCACAGCAATTGCCTGATACACCAATTTCACTTTGGCTCATTCCACCAGTTTTTCCAACCGATAAGCTAGATGATGAAGTTATTCGTCGAATTTGGAATGATACGCCATATTGGATTTTCTGTTGGGCATCAGGTTTAGCAATGTCACAATGGTTATTGGCTGAACCGCATCATGTGAAAGACAAAGTGGTTTTAGACTTTGGCGCAGGTTCAGGCGTAGTTGCGATTGCGGCGAAAATGGCTGGGGCAAAACGTGTCATTTGTTGTGACATTGATCAAATTAGTTTGGATGCGTGTCGTGCCAATGCTGAATTGAATGATGTTGAGCTTGAATATTTGGATGACTTATATAAAGCTGAGCAAGTTGATATCTTGTTGGCGGCTGATGTGTTATATGACCAGTGCAACCGTTTCTTCTTAGATGAGTTTTTAAAATTTGCACCCGAGGTATGGGTGGCGGATAGTCGTGTGAAAAACTTTAGTCATCCGAAATATGAAAAGCTTGATGAGCGCAGTGCAACGACATGGCCAGACTTAGATGAATCACCTGAATTTAGAAATGTCAGTTTTTATAAGACACTCAATGAAGTACATTGAGTGTCTTAAGTTTAGAGTGTGCAGTTAAAGCGAACGACTTGTAAGAGACTAGGCTTAGTTTCTAAAGAAAGACGTGTATTGTAGTCTTCATTGCTGTATAGACTTTGAGTGTTTGAGAGTCCGAATGATGTTCGTGATTGGCCAATTTGAACCTGTTGAGTTTCTTGAGTTTTGTAATTGGGATTAGCAATTTCATTTACACTCAAAATGGTGGTTTTATACTGTTGAGTATGTCCTAAAACTTGTTGGCAAGTGCGTTGCAATTTGTGTTCATCAATATTTTGGTTGGCACGTGCAGAGAGGGTATACGAAATAGTGGCAAAATTTTCTGATTTGTTTTCAATTTGATATCCTGTAGCTCCATTGTGCTGTCTCGGAACAGATTGACAGGCTGTAAGCATAAGTACGATTAAACAAGAGCCAATCATTTCTATTTTTTTCATTATTTGATCCTAATAAGCTGTTTAAATCAGTATGCCATAAGTGTGACAACTTATTGGTACTAATAAACGTTACTAAATACACTTTATTCAGTTTGTTTGAAGTAAAAAAAAGGTCACCGAAGTGACCTTTTTTCTCATCATACTTAAGCAGATTTAACCGCTTCTAAAAGCTCAGTTTGACGTTTTTTCAACGCTTCTGGTAAACGATCACCAAGTTTGTTGAATAATTCAGTGTGGCTTTCGAGTTCTTTGATCCATTGCTCTTTGTCTTGAGAAGTCACAAGGTCAAATTGCTCTTTCGTAAAGTCTGAACCAGTCCAGTTCAACTGTTCGTAAGTTGGAACACGACCAATTGGAGTTTCAACAGCGTCAGCACGACCTTCACAGCGATCGATAATCCACTCAAGAACACGCATGTTTTGACCGAAACCAGGCCATACAAAGTTGCCTTCAGCATCACGACGGAACCAGTTCACGTTGTAAATACCAGGAAGCTTGTTACCAGCAGCTGCAGCTTTCTCGCCAACTTTCTCACCCATTTCTAACCAATGTGTGAAGTAGTCAGCCATGTTGTAGCCAGCAAATGGAAGCATCGCAAATGGATCGCGACGAACAATACCTTGTTGACCAACAGCAGCAGCAGTTGTTTCAGAACCCATCGTTGCAGCTTTATAAACACCGTCAACCCAGTCAAATGCTTCTGAAATTAGAGGCACTGTGTCCGCACGGCGACCACCAAAGATGAACGCAGAGATTGGAACACCTGCTGGATTTTCCCAGTCAGCATCAATAGAAGGGCATTGACCAGCTGAAACTGTGAAACGCGCATTTGGATGAGCTGCTTTTTCTTCACCAGTATGTGGTTGACCTTTCCAGTTCGTTAGGTTGGCAGGTGCTTCTTTAGAAAGACCTTCCCACCATACTTCACCGTTGTCAGTCACGGCAACGTTTGTATAGATCACGTCTTTATGAAGCGTAGCCATACAGTTCGGGTTCGTCTTTGTATTTGTGCCAGGAGCTACACCGAAGAAACCTGCTTCAGGATTGATTGCATATAAGCGACCATCTTCACCTGGTTTGATCCAAGCAATATCGTCACCTACAGTTTCAATCTTCCAACCTTCATAACCTGTTGGTGGAATTAACATTGCAAAGTTTGTTTTACCACAAGCAGATGGGAATGCAGCTGCGATGTAGTGTTTTTCACCTTGTGGATTTGTCACACCAAGGATGAGCATGTGTTCAGCTAACCAGCCTTGCTGACGACCCATGAATGATGCGATACGTAATGCTAAGCATTTTTTACCAAGCAATGCGTTACCACCATAACCAGAACCAAATGACCAAATTTCACGAGTTTCTGGATAATGAACGATGTATTTTTCTTTGTTGCAAGGCCAAGCAACGTCTTTTTGACCTTCTTCCAATGGTGCACCTACAGTGTGTACACATGGAACAAATTCGCCATCAGTGCCTAGAACGTCATAAACAGCTTTACCCATGCGAGCCATTTTAGACATGCTGACTGCAACATAAGGAGAGTCAGTAAGTTCGATACCAATGTGAGCAATATGAGAACCTAAAGGTCCCATAGAGAAAGGTACAACGTACAAAGTACGACCTTTCATAGAACCGTCAAATAAACCGTTTAATTTTTCACGCATAACCGCTGGAGCTTCCCAGTTGTTAGTTGCGCCAGCATCTTCTTTGTTTTCAGAGCAGATAAAAGTACGGTCTTCAACACGAGCAACGTCAGAAGGATCAGAGTTTGCAAGATATGAACCAGGGTGCTTTTCTTGGTTAAGCGCTTGCATTGTGCCGTTAGCGATCATCAAGTCGATATAACGTTGATATTCTTCTGCGCTACCGTCACACCATTCAATTTTTGCTGGTTTTGTTAGTTTAGCAATCTCTTCCACCCAAGCAATAAGCTTAGGGTGACGAACGAATTCTGGTGCGTTCACTTGGGTCATGGTG
This sequence comes from Acinetobacter sp. ANC_7682, assembly GCF_056779795.1. NCBI lineage: Bacteria > Pseudomonadati > Pseudomonadota > Gammaproteobacteria > Moraxellales > Moraxellaceae > Acinetobacter > Acinetobacter sp. ANC_7682. The sequence goes on from NZ_JBWYIQ010000004.1 coordinate 72,409, forward strand.
AGGCCTATATCAAAAGTGTACAATGTGGTGTACAAATAATATCTAGATGCTGGTTTGCAGACTCTAGATTCAGTATGAAAAAAAAGTGGCTGTATTAAAGCATATTTTCTTAAAAAAAATAAGACCAAAGGCTTAAATAGTGCTTAAGACTTGTTTGGTGTTAAGTTTATGTAATTATTTGATATTTTTTTAAAAAATGAGTAATTTCTTATTCATTTTTAAATTTTATGTTTGGTATTTGTAGTTAAAATATTTATTTAAAATAAAAACTTAATTAAATTATGAGATCAATTCTCATCATCGAAAAATTAAATGAACATCATTTAAAAATTACATAAATTGGCTTTTAATTGAGTAGTAAATAGACGAAATTTTAAAGTAATTCAATTTTTAAAGCCATAAAATGAATTCAATGCTTAAGCCTTTGTCTATGATTTTTAATGAAAAATCTGGATTCCATGCCACCAATAATGATCAAATTTATGAGCAACTCATGCATTACTGGACAGATCTAGGTTTTGAAATACAAGTTTTTGATATTGCATCAGAAATGAGTGTTCAAGCACTCATTGAAAAAGTTCATCTTCGACATTTAAATCACGATAATCAGGGGGTGATTGTGGTTGCTGGCGGGGATGGAACGTTAAATTCTGTGGCTAATTATTTATTACATCAAACCATCCCTTTGGTAATTTTACCTTTAGGGACATTCAATTATGTTGCACGGGTTTTGAATATTCCTTTAGATATTCTCGAAGCTGCAAAACTGGTGGTTGAAGGTAAGCCTAAAGCGGTACATGTGGCAAAAATTAATGATGCCATTTATCTAAATAATGCGAGTTTGGGTCTTTATCCATTGTTTATTAAAAAAAGAGAGTTATATAACCAAAAACTAGGGCGTCTACCATTACATGCCTATACTTCTGGCTTAGATGTGTTGATTCGTGATCGTAAAGAATTAAAGTTAGAAATTGAGGTGGATGGTGTGAATTATGCAGTTAAAACTCCTTTATTATTTTTAGGCAATAACCAACTTCAATTAAAAGAAATGAACCTCAATATCGCTAAAACGGCAGAAGAGGGTCGGGTTGCGGGAGTTGTACTTGCTCGCACGGATAAGCTGAGTATTTTTAAAACACTCATCCAACTCATTCGTGGAAAATTAGATCAGGCAGCAGACGTATATAGTTTTAGTGCGGATCATGTGCGAATACGTTCTCATCAAAAAAAAATGACAGTAGCAATCGATGGAGAAATTATTCAACTGGATTCACCATTAGATATTCATGTTGAAAGAAATGCACTGACCTTAATGGTGCCACAATGATTTTACATTTGTCTGATTTGCATTTTGGAACTGAGCAACAAGACTGTTTAGATGCAATTGCTCACTTTGTTGCAGAACATTTGATCGAAGCTGTTGTGGTCAGTGGTGATCTCACTCAAAGGGCAAGATTTTCACAGTTTTATCACTGCAAAAAATTTCTAGAAGAACTTAATGTTCCTTATATTGTGATTCCGGGTAATCACGATATTCCTTTGTTTCATTTATGGCGCAGATTTTTAAGTCCGTTTCATCGGTATAAGTTGTTTTTTGGTGAAATGGAACAGACCTTAGAAACTGAGCATTTTTATATTATAGGAATCAATACAATTCATCCTAAGTACCATACGAAAGGTCGTATTACTGAGTTTCAAATTCAGGAAATTGATCAAAAAATGAAATTGGCTCCTCAAGATAAATTAAAAATTCTGCTTACGCATCAACCTTTCTATAGTGGTGATCACGGTATAAATATGTCTAAAGATCGTCCTAAAAATACTGAAAAAGCCCTAAAGACATGGGCAAGCTCAGGGTTGAATGCAATTCTACATGGTCATTTACATGTATCTGCTGTTTATGATCTGAATAAGATTTTCCAACTTAATGCTCAGCATCCAATATTGGATATTCATGCAGGTACCGCTACGTCACATCGTTTACATCATGACTTTTCTAATAGTTTTAATCTAATTGATGAAAAACTGAAGGTGCGTGAATATCGCTTTGATTCGAGATTCAAGAAATTTTATTTAGTTGCAAATCGGAATGAAGGCTAAATTATCGAAATGCCTAAAAAAAATACAAAAAATTAAATTTTTTTTCATTTTCCCCTTGAAGCAATTTTTTCCATCCCCACAAAAGTGACATCAAATAATTTTGGTGGTGATCTAAGGAAATTAAGATCACGACTATTAATCAAAAGACTTAGTCTGATGGAGTATTTTTATGAGCAACATTCGTCCATTACATGACCGTGTAGTAATTCGTCGTGTTGAAGAAGAAACAAAAACAGCTGGCGGCATTTTATTGCCAGGTTCTGCTGCAGAAAAGCCTGCTCAAGGTGAAATTATTGCAGTTGGTAATGGTCAGATCACTGACAATGGCGTTCGCGCTTTAGATGTAAAAGTAGGTGACAAGGTATTGTTTGGTACTTATGCAGGAACAACTGTGAAAGTAGATGGCGAAGAACTATTAATCATGAAAGAGTCAGATATTTTAGCTGTTTTAGAAGGCTAATTGATTCTTTTTAATACTACTCATTTAATCAATCAGATTTAGTAATTTTAATAATATTCGGAGTCAAATATGTCAGCTAAAGACGTTAAGTTTGGTGATTCAGCTCGCACAAAAATGATCGCAGGTGTGAATATCCTTGCAGATGCGGTTAAAGTTACACTTGGTCCTAAAGGCCGTAACGTTGTTATCGATCGTTCATTCGGTGCGCCACACATCACTAAAGATGGTGTTTCTGTAGCGAAAGAAATCACATTAAAAGACAAGTTTGAAAACATGGGTGCTCAACTTGTTCGTGAAGTTTCTTCTAAAACAAATGACATCGCAGGTGACGGTACTACAACGGCAACTGTTTTGGCTCAAGCAATTTTGAACGAAGGGATCAAGTCAGTAACTGCGGGTATGAACCCAATGGACTTGAAACGCGGTATTGATATTGCAGTTAAAGCTGTTGTTGCAGATATTAAAGCAACGGCTAAACCAGCATCTGATTCGAAAGCGATTGAACAAGTTGGTTCGATTTCTGCGAACTCTGATACGACCGTTGGTTCACTGATCGCTCAAGCGATGGAAAAAGTGGGTAAAGAAGGTGTAATCACTGTTGAAGAAGGTTCAGGCTTTGAAGATTCTCTAGATGTTGTAGAGGGTATGCAGTTTGACCGTGGTTATATTTCTCCATACTTCGCAAACAAACAAGATACATTGACTGCTGAATTGGAAAACCCATTTATCCTTCTTGTTGATAAGAAAGTAAGCAACATCCGTGAGTTGATTACTGTTCTTGAGGCAGTTGCGAAAACAGGTAAACCACTTCTAATCATCGCTGAAGATGTTGAAGGTGAAGCACTTGCAACGCTTGTTGTAAACAACATGCGTGGCATCATCAAAGTATGTGCTGTTAAAGCACCAGGCTTCGGTGATCGTCGTAAAGCAATGCTTCAAGATATCGCGATCTTAACTGGTGGTACTGTAATTTCTGAAGAAATCGGTATGCAGTTAGATCAAACAACACTTGAACATTTAGGTACTGCACACAAAGTAACTGTATCTAAAGAAAACACAGTGATTGTTGATGGTGCAGGCGATGCGAATCAAATTGCTGAGCGTGTTCAACAAATTCGTGCGCAAATTGAGGAATCAACTTCAGAATACGACAAAGAAAAACTTCAAGAGCGTGTTGCTAAATTAGCAGGCGGTGTAGCAGTGATCAAAATCGGTGCTGCAACTGAAGTTGAAATGAAAGAGAAGAAAGATCGTGTAGACGATGCTCTTCATGCAACTCGTGCTGCTGTTGAAGAAGGTGTTGTTGCGGGTGGTGGTGTTGCATTAGTACGTGCAGCTAAAGCACTTGACGGTGTAACGGGTATTAACGATGATCAAAACGTAGGTATCAACATCCTTCGTCGTGCGATTGAAGCGCCACTTCGTCAAATCGTATCTAACGCAGGTGATGAACCATCTGTAGTGATTAATGCAGTTAAAAATGGCGAAGGCAACTTCGGTTATAACGCTGCGACTGGTGAATACGGCGATATGCTAGAGATGGGTATCCTTGATCCAGCGAAAGTTACTCGTTCTGCACTTGAGCATGCTGCGTCTGTTGCGGGCTTAATGTTAACAACTGAGTGCATGATTACAGAGATCCCAGAAGATAAACCAGCTATGCCTGACATGGGCGGTATGGGTGGTATGGGCGGTATGATGTAATTCATCCCACAGCCTAAAAAATCCCCGCTTTAAGCGGGGATTTTTTTGTCATCTGTCTGATAAATATTTGAATACTATTGTAAATATTGAATAAAAGCCTAGTAGAGTGCTAATCTAATGGAACATTAACACCATGATTGGGGGTGATGATGTTAACTGTTCAAGAAAATCAAATCATAGAAGAAATTTATGAGGCTGCCTTAAAGCCACATCACTGGGAAAATGTTTTAAAACAGGTCGTGGAATTTACACAGAGTTCAACGGCGATCTTTACTTACTTTGATCAGCTTCGGCCCGAACAAAATTTTATTTACACCATTAATATCCCGATTGATGGAATTCAAAATTATCAAACGTATAACTTAGATGTCGTAGACATGCGTATTCACGGTCAGTTAATGAATACCTATGGATTAGAGCATGCCTATCAAATTGATTGTCGATCATATGCTGAAACAGATAATGAGGATTTGAAGAACTTTTATGAATATTGTTTAGTTCCTTCAAACATCTGTTATCTCAGTGGGGTATTGTTAGAGTATGGAAAATATAAATGGGGCGTGCTTGCGGTACATCGACCATCAGATGAAGCTGCTTATGATACTGCTGAATTACAAAGTTTAGAAAGACTCGCAAAACACTTTAGAAGAGCGATTCAAATTCATCGACAAATTAAGCTTCTTCAAAATGATAGAAGTAATTACACCGAAATTTTAGATAAGTTGAATGTGGGTGTGCTCGTCGTTCAATCTAATCTAGAAGTGAGATTTGTGAATCAGTATGCGAAGGATTGTTTGAATGATACGAGTATGATTGAAATAGATTTGCATAACAGATTAAAAATAATCGAGCCTTATAATGCTCAATTAAAAAAATTGGTGCAGAGCACATTCAAAAAGAATGAGCGTTATTCATTAGAGAGGCATGATCAAGAAGAAGTTGGGGGTGCAATGCAGTTATATAGCGATCGACATCAATCTGCTTACTTAATCACAGTCTCACCACTTAAGGTGCTGTCAGATTCAATGATCTTAGACAATAATCAAGTTGCATTATTCTTATCAAAAATGCAGGATCGAAAACGCTTGTCTAAAATATTACTGAAGTCAACATTCCAACTGACAGCTCGAGAAATTGAAATTTGTCAGCATTTTATGGACGATCAGCATCTTGAAAATATTGCTTTGAAATGTGGGATTACGCTGAGTTCACTGCGGACATATCTGAAAACGATTTATCAGAAGTTAGGATGCTCCTCACAAGCTGAAATGATGCGGATTTTGATCGAATTTATTGATGCTTTTCAGCATATTGAATAATCCCCCTTTAACGAAGATGTTGAAGGGGGATAAAATTAATTCATTCTGGTCAGTGTAAATGTGCCTTCATCTGCTACGGTAAAGCTTAAACTTTGAGTAGAAATTTGTAATGGTAAGCCTAAATGCGCGTCTGTATTGGATAATCCAGCACAACCATTTGTATCAATGCTGAGGGGCGTGGTAACAAAGAGCTTGTTGTCGCGTAATTGATAACGACCATACTCAATACCAGGGCCACCACAAGGTCCGTCATATGGATCTGGTTGATCATCGCCAACAGCATCAACCATAATAAAAGTGTTATTAGAATTAAATACGAAAATTTGTTTACCACTTGAGGACTGCCATGCGCCTACAATTCCACTATTATTTCGAGGAACTCGCGTAAACTCTGCACTTTCATCAGGATTTTCAGCTTCAGAAATCTTAAGTATAGAACCATCAAAAGATAGTTTCATTGAACGCGATTCCCCATGATCGAGAAGTCCCCAATCTTCATTGGTATCAATCACAGGCGTAGTAATATTTATTGAAGAAGCGTATAAACTTCCACTTAGGGCATCTAGATTTATTTTGGCGTATTCCATGCCATTTGAAGAACTATTAGGCTCGTTCGGGATTGGTTCACCGAGCATATATTCGCCATTCTCTCCAATAAATAACACAATTTCAGACTCATCATTTTTTGCATACCATACGCCTTGAATATCTTTGAGCAGTGAGCTGCTAAAATGTTCATTAGCTTGCTCTTCACTGACTACTATATTGGAGGCAATTTCAGGAATATTGATAATTTGACCTTGAAGTCGCTCTCTAAAATCACTTGTCGCATTGCTGAAATCAATCGATGTTGGCGAGAAATTTGAAACATCATCTGGGATTTGTATGGTCTCTTTATCCTCATCGATATCCAATGATTGTAAAAAAATCAGTAGATTGATAATTCTCTTGTTACGTTCATCTGCATTTAAATCTTCATTCACGAGTTCATTTGGTGTCACACGAGCTAAACCTTGTACGGTACCAATTTCGATATCACCAATTTTAAATGTAATGACATCTCCATCTCGATATTCAAACTCCCCATTTGCATTGGTCTTCTTCGCATTGTCATTATTGCCATTCACGATATATGTCGCACCTGCTACTGGGCTGTCAGTCAGTATTCCTATTTTAATCTGATCATCATTTTTTGCGGATTTATCCGAACCACCACAAGCTGCTAAACAGGTACTGAGCGCCAGTGTTATAAGAGCTTTTTTCATCATTTCCCCCAAATCATTCGTATTTTTGTACCTCGAATATAGTTTTAAAAAATTGAATATGACTATCCTCAAATTGGGAGGGGGTGATGGCATTAATGCTGCGTAATTTTAGAAATTTTTTACTTTTGAGAAATTGCGCATATTTTTTTTTGAAAGATCAGATAAGCGGTTCATAGGTGAGGGCTTCATATTTTCTTCTTAATTCGATCAATGTTGATCGTTTCTGTTATTAGTTCTTGTTTTTTTATTCATAGTCACTGAATATCAATTAAATTTTTATATATTTTAATGAAAACACTTTCTAGAATTCTTTTGACGGCTTAACGACTATGTTATCTAAGTTCTTTATTGAACGACCTATTTTTGCTGGCGTACTTGCGATTATTGTCATGGCAATTGGTATATTTGCGGTGATGAGCTTACCGGTAGAACGCTATCCTGATATTGCTCCGCCAAGAATTACTGTATCAGCAACTTACACAGGAGCTGATGCCGAAACAGTTGAGGAAAGTGTCACACAGGTCATAGAACAACAAATTAAAGGAATTGATAACTTACTTTATTTTAGCTCTACCAGTAATGCATCTGGGAATAGTCGAATTAGTTTAAGTTTTGAAAACGGAACTGATCCAGACACAGCACAAGTCCAAGTTCAAAATAGCATTAATGGGGTGATCAATCGTTTGCCTGAAGACGTGCAGCGTCAAGGGGTCAATGTCTATAAATCCTTAGGTGACACCTTTATGGTGGTGGGGTTATATGACACTACGAACCAAAGTAATAATATTGCGTTGTCAGATTATTTGGCTGATCACATTGAACCAGAAATTGCGCGTGTAGAAGGTGTTGGTGAGGTTGATGTCTTTGGTTCTCAATATGCCATGCGTATTTGGCTAGATCCGAACTTATTGAAACAATATCAGTTGATGCCTAGTGATATTCGTGCCGCAATTGAAGCACAAAATACACAAGTTGCTGCAGGTGGAATCGGAGATTTACCGACAGTAGCAGACCAGTATCTTAATGCAAAAGTTACCGCTGGATCACGACTAAGAACAGTCGATGAATTTAAAAATATCATTGTCAAAGCGACCCCTGATGGAAGTTTTATTTATTTAAAAGATGTAGCACACATTGAGTTAGGTGCTGAAAATTATCAAGCTTTTAATACCATTAATGGATCACCTTCAGCAGGCTTGGCTGTTTCAATGTCATCTGGTGCAAATGCTCTTGCAACCTCAGCTAAAATTAAAGAAGTACTTGAGGACATTAAGAAAAAACTTCCTGAAGGCTATCAAATTGTCTACCCACGAGATAACACGCCGTTTGTTCAAGAGTCCATTAAAGAAGTTGTAAAGACCTTAGTTGAAGCCATTATCTTGGTCGTGTTGGTCATGTTTATCTTTTTACAAAGCTGGCGCGCAACACTTATTCCAACGGTCACGGTTCCAATTGTTATTTTGGGTACTTTCGCCGTCTTATTTGCGCTCGGAATGACCATCAATACATTGACACTTTTTGCATTAGTTCTTGCGATTGGATTACTTGTAGATGATGCAATTGTGGTGGTCGAAAATGTCGAACGTTTGATGCATGAAAAGGGGCTATCTGCAAAGCAAGCGTCTATCTTATCTATGCAAGAGATGACGGGGGCTTTAATTGGAATTACAGTGGTGCTAACTGCAGTATTTATTCCGATGGCTTTTTTTACAGGATCGACAGGAGTTATATACCGTCAGTTTTCAATTACCTTGATTGCAGCCATGTCACTGTCATTGTTGGTCGCGTTAATTCTCACACCAGCATTGTGTGCGATTATTCTTAAACCTAAACAACAAGAAGCAAAATGGGCGACATGGTTTAATACAAAAATGGAATCATTACGATTGCATTATCTAAAGTGGGTTGAAAAAAGCCTGTCACTAAAATGGATCGTTTTAACCAGTTTTTCTGGGTTAATTGTGATTTTTGCTTTGTTTTATAAGTCGCTTCCAACCAGCTTTATTCCAAGTGAAGATCAAGGTTTTATCAGTGTCCAATTCAGTTTACCTGAAGGCGCACCTATGACAGAAAGTCAGCTTGTTGGTGAAAGTATTCGAGAGTATTTTCTTGAACAAGAAAAACAGAATGTTAGGTTGGTTCAAATTCGTTATGGACGAAATTTTTCAGGAACGGGTCAAAATTTAGGAACAGGATTTGTAGCATTACATCATTGGGATGATCGTCCAGGTGAGGCAAACTCTGCACAATCCATTCGTGAACGAGCGATGGAGTTCTTTAGAAAAGACAGTCGCGCTCGGATTATGGTGAGTTTGCCAGGTTCTGTAAGTGGTCTTGGCGATACAAACGGCATCGAGTTTTGGCTGCAAGATTTAAATGGACAAGGACGACAGTATTTAGAAGATCAATTTCAAGCGCTAGAACGACAGGCAATCAACTTCACGACTTTTGAAAATTTGGGCAAACGCTCTAATCCAGATAAAGCCAAATTGAAAGTGAATATCAATCAAAAATTAGTGATGGCGAATGGTCTTTCACAATCTGCGATTAATAGCACTTTGGCTGCAGCTTGGGGTGGTTCTTATGTGAACGACTTTATTGATCGCGGACGTATTAAACGCGTCATGATGCAGGGGGATGCCGAGTATCGTTCAAAGCCTGAAGATCTCAATTTGTGGTCTGTACGAAATAATCAAAATCAAATGATTTCATTTGGTAATTTTGCCACTGTGGATTGGGATGGAGGCCCTGATGTGGTGACTCGTTTCCAAGGTTATTCCGCGCTACAAATGGAAGCAGACACTGCAAAAAATGTGAGCAGTGGTGCTGCAATGCGTGATATCAAGTCTATGGTTGATCAATTGGACGGGGTTGGGCTAGCGTGGAGTGGATTATCGTTTCAAGAGCAACAATCGAGTACACAAGCCATTTGGCTTTATCTCATCTCTGTTGGCTTTATCTTTCTATGTTTAGCTGCCTTATATGAAAGTTGGTCGATACCTTCTGTTGTGATTGCTGCTATTCCATTGGGTATTGGCGGTAATATTATTTTTAGTTGGTTGGTCGGATTTCCAAACGATATTTACTTCCAAATTGCGTTACTTACGACGATTGGGTTGTCATGTAAAAATGCCATCTTAATTGTTGAATTTGCGGCAATGGCTCAGGAGCGTGGAGCTAACGCGATTGCTGCTGCTTTACAAGGTGCAAGTTTGCGCTTACGTCCAATTTTAATGACCTCGCTTGCTTTTGGTGCAGGGGTTATACCTTTGGTATTTGCTTCAGGTGCGGGTGCTGCCAGTCGTCAAGAAATTGGTGTCAGTGTCCTTGGTGGGGTAATTTTCGGCACAATTTTAGTTCTAGCCTTTATTCCCTTTATGTTTGTTATCGTTCGGAATATTTTTAAATATAAATCAAAATCAGCATCTGAAACTTAATGTGGTATCCGCAGTATAAAGAGTATGGTACTGCGGTTGATTTAATCCATTTTTAAATATCAGTTTTTGACAAGATCAATACGCACTAACATTTTCAATTAGTGTTAGCATGCCTTGCGTAATTCTAAACGATAATAAATGAAGCGATTATGGATCAAATTAAACAAGATCATAAAATTGAAGCATTACAACAAGCATTGATCAATTCTGATGTCGCTCAGATTGATCATATTGCGGATACGATTAATCCTGCAGATTTGGCTTTGTATTTACAGCAATTAGAAATTGATCAACAAATACAACTTATCCACCATTTAGAAAACGCAGCATATGTATTTGAGTTTTTGCCACTCAATCATCAAGTACAGTTGGTTAAAAAAATGGACGGTAAAAGTACAGTCCAGTTAATTCGTTCAATGCATTCAGATGCTCGAACTGATTTGTACAAAGCTTTACCGGATCAAATAAAAACATTTGTTTTTGCGAATTTAGATCGAGAAACAAAGCAGCAAGTTCAATCTTTGGCACTGTATGCTGAGGAAACGGCTGGTGCGATCATGACATCTGATTATGTCACTTTGCCATCAGACATCTCAATGCAACAAGCTTTAGAGATTTTGCGTCATTCCGCCAAAGATACTGAAACCTTATATCTGATCTATATTACCAATCAATTTCAGAAACTTGAGGGTGTAATTTCTCTTCGAGAAATTGTGCAAGCACCTTTGGATAAAACAGTCCAAGAAGTCATGACCACTGAGGTCATTTACGGACGGGTAGATGAGGATCAGGAATCAGTGGCAAAAAAATTAAGCCACTATGATTTTATCGCCTTACCCATTTTAGATCATGATGATCATCTACTCGGTATCGTCACTTATGATGATGCTATGGATGTATTCCAAGAAGAATTTACCGAGGACTTTTTGAAAAGTGGGGCGGTAGAGCTTAAAGAAAATATCAGTATTCGTTCAGCACCAATATTATTGTTATTTAGACAACGTGTTTTTTGGCTAGTGTTTCTGGTCTTTGGCAGCCTACTTTCGAGTATTGGGATCGCCCATTATGAAGACATCATTGCTGCGCATATTGTTTTGGTTTTCTTTTTACCGCTATTGGTTGGGAGTGGTGGTAACGCAGGCTCCCAATCTGCAACCTTGATGGTTCGAGCAATCGCAACTGGCGATGTAAAAGCCAAGGATTGGTTTGTGTTGCTTGGTCGTGAAGCGATGGTTGCTCTATGTTTGGGTACAACGATGGCTGCAGCTGTTTCAATTCTTGGCTATATCCGTGGAGATATGATGGTCGCTTTAGTGCTTGCGATCAGTATGATGGGTATTGTCATGATGGGCTGTCTGATCGGGATGAGTTTACCATTTGTACTCAATAAACTAGGACTCGATCCCGCAAGCGCATCTGCACCCTTGGTCACTTCAATATGTGATGCAACTGGTGTATTGGTCTATTTATTTATTGCTTCACAACTCTTATTCTAAGGCTATGACTGATGGAGTATCTTTGCAGGATGTTGCTTAAATGACAAATAAAAATAAATTAACCCAAGCTGAAGTCATCAAAATGGAACGCGATCTTGCCAAGTTCGCAAACATGATGGATTCCGTCGTAAGAATTCCATTCACTAAACAAGGGGTAGGGGCTGATGCAGCATTGAGTACGATTCCTGTGGCGGGTGACGTAGCTGGATTTGTACTTACGTGTTATGCAGTATTACAAGCTCGAAAAATCGGTGTGCCCCAATCTAAATTGAATGGCGTGCTTAAACTTGCTGTGATGGATGGTGTAGTAGGTTTAATCCCTGTTGCAGGTACACTCTTTGATGTGTTTATTCGACCGAGTCGCAAGGCTTTAGATGTGGTTCATGATCATATTCGTGAAGAGTATCAGATTCATTCAGACCATCATGTGGTACACCCATTTTTACATGAAAACTTAGAGCGTAAACAGCAGAACTCTGCCTTCTGGCGAAATCCTGTCGTGGCATGGATTTGGATTCATATTCCTGATTTACTGGGTCTTCTGTTTTTAATTATTTTTGGTGTTGCCTTATGGTTTGGTGTCACGTTCTTATGGCAATGGTTTCAATCTATTTAAAGTCTTATAGATTGAGTCCATTAAAAAAGCCTCCGTATGGAGGCTTTTTTTAGATGCCGATTAAGGACAATCAAGTTGTTGTAATGCTGCTACACGTTGCTCAATTGTTGGGTGTGTTTGGAAGAGTGCAGCAAGGCTGAATCCTTCTTCACGACCTGATGAAATTGAGAACGCTTTCATTTCTTTAGGCATTTGATCTGGCATTTCAGTTTCTGCTTGCAAGCGAAGTAATGCACTGATCATGGCTTGTTTACCTGCTAAACGCGCGCCAGCCTCATCAGCACGATATTCACGATAGCGAGAGAACCACATGACAATTGCCGAAGCAAGAATACCGAATACGATATCTAACACGATTGTAATGAGGAAATAGCTCCAGCCCGGTGCTTCACCTTCTTCTCGACCAAATACGTTGCGATCTACAAAGTCGCCGACGATACGCGCGAAGAACATCACAAACGCGTTGACTACACCTTGCACTAAAGCAAGGGTGACCATGTCACCATTTGCAACGTGACCAATTTCATGCGCCAACACTGCACGTAATTCATCTTTATTCATGCGTTCCAATAAGCCTGTTGAAACAGCGACTAAAGCATCGTTTTTGTTCCAACCAGTTGCGAAAGCATTTGATTGATAAGATGGGAAAATACCAACTTCTGGCATTTTAATACCAGCACGTTGAGAAAGTTGTGCCACTTCATTGAGTAACCATGCTTCCGCTTGGTTGCGTGGAGCATTGGGATCAATTAACTCTGTACCTGTGGTTTTCTTTGCAATCCACTTTGACATGAATAGGGAGATTAAAGAACCCACCATACCAAAGACAAAACAGATCACAAGTAAATTGCCAAGATTCAAGCCACCCGCGCCATGGTAACTACCGACACCGAAGAGTGACAAGATTATGCCAGCTACCACCAGTACCGCGAGGTTGGTCAGCAAAAACAAACCAATCCGCATCATCGAGAAAATCCTCTTATAAATAAAATTTAATAAGCTTTTTGAATTAAAAAACCTACGTCAAATATGCTTTCGAATAGGGAAAATTTCAAGAAAAAAATAAAAAATATAACGAAAAAATTGATATTAATTCGAAATATAGATTTTCGCTGATGCTGTGGCATTATTTGTAGAATATGAACCAGCTGGTGCGTCAGTAAAACTGCCATCAGCGGCCACAATAATTTGGCGAGGAGGTGACTTTGGTTTAGCTGGTGCAGTCACTTGAGCTGATAAATTCTGATTGTTATAGCTCGGTGTACTTGACTTAGAGGATGCTGAAGCTGAATAACTATTGGTCGGATTTGAGCCTACACCATTGGCGTATAAATTATTGTAACGACTGAGTACACGTCTGACATAATCTTGAGTTTCACGAAAGGGTGGAATTCCACCATATTTAGCAACATTTCCTTCGCCAGCATTATAACCCGCTAATGCCAATTGCGTATTGCCATTAAAGCGTTTCAATAGCCAAGCCAAATATTTTGCACCAGCGAAAATATTTTGTTCAGGATCATATGCATTATTGACATTAAATCGTTGTGCAGTCGCAGGCATCAATTGCATAAGACCCTGAGCACCAACAGGGGAGCGTGCATGTATATTAAAACCAGACTCTGTGTGCATCACCGCTTTAATGAGTCCTTCAGAAATGCCGTGTCGTTGAGCTGCTTGGCGAATATAGCCATCAAACGCATTTCGATTTTTACTATGGCTTGGGAGAACAGATGCTTCGTTGCTTCCCCAATTGCTGTAACTATGAATATTGCTATCTGGATAGTAGGTTTTCTTTTCAACTTTAAGATGGTTGTATTTGTTTTTGCGGTTGGTCAGTACGGTAGTGCCGTTTGAATCTTTCAGCTGATAGATTGTTTGACCTGCAGAAGCCTGTGGCGAGAATATTAGAAAATTCACACACCCAAATAACGCTATGACTTTTATTTTATTTGTAGTTTTCATCATTCGAACACTATTTTTGTCCCTAAATGATATGTGGGTGATTTTTTGCAATGGAGATGTCTTTCGACTATGTAATGTTTTTTAACAATTCGTTGTGAAAAAATCAAGTCTTAATTGTTGGCTTAATATCCAAAAAAATTATTTATTTTTATTTATAAACAACTGCTTGACACATATAAGTTATTGAATTTTAAGGATATAGAATAGTGGCTAAAAAATGATCAATCTAAGGGAAAGCACCATCTTATCTTGCCAAAACTTTGTCAACCCCTAAAAAGTCCACAATTTTATCCACAGGTTTTGTGGAAAACTGTGGAAAAGTCCAAAAGATAAGCAATTCGACTAAAAAATGAACCCAAGCGTCCATTTTAGATGTGTGAATAAGACAGTGTTATGAAAAAATAAAAATTAGATGTAAAAAACAGATTCTTTAGATGCGATTAAGCACTGAATCGGCTAAAATTGCGCAGTATTTTTTTTATGGTTAATGTCGTCTATGTACTCGCCAGTTGAATCCAACCAAGGATTTAATTTTAAGCCAGAGCCACCTACGAGTTCTGCATATTATCGTTTATTGAAAAAACTTCGTCGTCAAGTAGGTCATGCAATCCGTGACTACAAAATGATTGAGGATGGCGATAAGGTCATGGTATGTATTTCAGGTGGTAAAGATAGCTATACCATGCTGGACATTCTCCTGCAGTTTAAACGCATAGCACCAATCAATTTTGATGTTGTGGCTGTGAATCTTGATCAGAAACAACCAGGGTTCCCTGAGGATGTATTACCCCGTTATTTAGAAGAAAACAACATTCCGTACTACATCTTAGAAAAAGATACATATAGCATTACCAAAAAGCTTACACCTGAAGGTAAAACCTATTGTGCAGTGTGCTCACGTTTGCGCCGTGGTTCTTTATATGGTTTTGCTCAAGAAATTGGCGCGACCAAAGTTGCTTTAGGTCATCATCGTGATGATATTATGGCAACGTTCTTCTTGAACCTCTTCCATGGCGGTAGTTTAAAGGCGATGCCACCAAAACTACTTTCATCGGATAAAAAGAATATTTTGATTCGTCCTTTGGCGTATGTTGAAGAGAAAGACATCATCAAATATGCTGAAATGCGCAAATTCCCAATTATTCCATGTAACTTGTGTGGTTCGCAGGAAAACTTACAGCGCGCAATCATCAATGATATGTTGCGTGAATGGGATAAAGCTCATCCAAAACGTTTACACAGCATTTTTGGCGCGTTACAGAATGTCTCGCCATCGCAATTGGCCGACCGAGATCTTTTCGATTTTGAAGCCTTAGATGGACAACGTGAAGTTGATTTTGATGTAACTTGTTCAACAGCCGAAGGGGACACACCAAATAAGCGTATTAGCATGGTCAATCTCGGTTTTGCTGCTGAGTAATTCGTCTTAATAAAAAAAAGCACTTTTCGAAGTGCTTTTTTTATTTCTTAGATTTTTACATTTTAATGAAGGTGTTGAGTCGATTTACAAAATGATGTTTTTTGTCACTTTAGGTCGTAGTACCGATACAAAAAATCATTGACAAACTTGTGAAAAAATAAAGATTTGATGATATTTAGGCGATTAGTTTTACTTACAAAAAAAATCGAACGCAGAGTACAAAAAAACGTATCGCATTTGGAAAATATCATGCTATAACTCTCTCAAGCGTAAAGCTTCTATATGTTGTTATCTTGGATAGGTAACGCAATAAATTGAATAAATACATCGAGGAAAGAACATGCCTGCATTTTTAACTGATGATTGGTTTGCAAACGTTGAGAAACTTACAGCTGAAGCTGGTGATTTGAACTTACCACCATCATTAGCAAATCTAGCATTGAATCTTGTAGTAACAGGTAGCGAAGGAACGACTGAATTAGCGCTTGATAGCGGTAAGATCCAAAAAGGCGCTTCTGCGAATGCTAAAACAACTTTAAACTTAGATGCGGATACTTTACGCAAAGTATTCTTAGAGTTTGACATGGCTGCTGCTATGCAAGCATTTATGACTGGTAAAATCAAAGTTCAAGGCGATATGTCTCAATTGATGGCTTTACAAACAGCGAAGCCAAGCCAAGAACAAAAAGATTTGTTCAAAAAAGTTTTAGAGCAAACTACTTAAGACTTTTTAAACAAAAAAAAGCTTACCTTTAGGTAAGCTTTTTTTTGTTAAATACTCACCAAACTTGGTGTCGTTTTAATATGTTCTAAATAAGCACGAATACGAGTGACGTATTGGATCGCTTGCTTATAACGCGTATTGTGCGATTGATTACGGTAAAGAAAATCATATACCTGTATCCAATCATTCGGATTTTTTCCTTGGGCTTTTAGGCGCTTCATAATCGCATCTGTGGCACCTGGCCCCATATTGTAAGCCACGAGGGCATACCAATAACGATCATGTTTAGGAATATAATCATATTTCGACATCATCAGATCAAAATACTTCGCACCACCTGCAATACTTTGAGCAGGATCAACACGATTCGACACACCCATTGCTTTTGCTGTGTTGTTGGTGAGCATCATGATGCCACGCACACCTGTGGGAGACACAGAATTCGGTTTTAAGAAAGACTCTTGATAACCTATCGCAGCGAGGAAGTGCCAATCTAAGTCGTATGTTTGAGCTGACTTCTTAAAGCTTGCTTTATAAATTGGCATACGTGTTTTCAGATTGCGCTGAATAGTATCCCAATCATCTTGTTTAACCACATTGCGGTTGTAGAAAGATGCCATTTGACGGATAGCACCATTTTGCTTGCTTTGACAAACAAAACCACTTGCAGTATCTGTTAAAGGATCAGCAGCATTTTTAAAAACCCAATTGATTTCTGGATTAAGTCCATTTTTGCGTAAGCTTTCAAGGTCACCACATGATGCGGAAAAACCTGTAAGATTCTTTTGCTCAATGGTCATGATCGATGCTGTGGTCACCGCAAAATGAGCTTTACCTTGCTGCACCATTTTCAAAGCGGCTTCATTACTTTGAACCGTTTTAAAATCTAGTTTTACATTTAAATTTTGAGCATAACTGCTCACCAAGTCATAGCCAAAGCCATGTTTGAAGTTACCATCTTTAAAAACCACGGTGGGATTTGACACGGCCACCACTGTAAGTTTGTTCGAATTTACAATGGAGTTGTATTGGTTATCGGTCTTTGTTGCATTTAATGCATGAAATGGGATAAATGCTGTAGCGAGGACCATCGCTTTAAACGAGAGAGAAGAAGTTAGTGAATTAAGGCAAAGCCTCGATCCAGTGTTTGAACTACTGCGCATGTTGTCTCCGCTACAAGTAATTTATGCCCAAAAAAAGCAAAAGCAGTACCGCCTTAAACTTTTATTTAAAGTTGATAAATTCAATTAGGGTGGGCGTCATGAACGTCATTCAAAATGACATGTGTGGGTGGATAAAATATTGAAGAAAAGATCTTCGTACAAAAAGTAATCAAGATAAAACATGGGCGCATATTAATGGTCAATTTTACTCATGTCAAATTTTGTACAAAAAAAAATAAAAAACATGGTTTTAAGATATTGATAAATAAAAAGAAAAAACTTTATAAAATTTTTCCATGTAGAAATGCGGTATAAAATGTTGCAATGTGTCGCTATAACGTAAGCAAAATACTCATTTTATCGCCTATGAAATCGAATTTAATTACCCGAAGTGGGCATGACAAATTGGTCGCAGAACTACAATACTTATGGCATGAGGAACGACCTGAAATCACCAAAAAAGTGAATTGGGCTGCCAGTTTAGGTGATCGTTCTGAAAACGCAGATTATCAATACAATAAACAAATTTTACGAAAAATAGACCGTCGTGTTCGTTACCTCGGTAAACGACTTGAAGAGTTGCGGATTATCGATTTTTCTCCTGAACAAGAGGGCAAAGTATATTTTGGAGCTTGGGTAGACATCGAGAACGAGGAAGGACAATTAAAGACGATTCGGATTGTCGGTGTAGATGAAATTTATGATCATCATCCTCAACATATTTCAATAGATTCACCTATGGCACGTGCAATGTTAGGTAAGCAAGTAGATGATGAATTTGAAGTACATACCCCCTTGGGGAAAAAAACATGGTTTATTAATTCAATTCGGTATGAAAAGCTCGAAAATTCAGCAAAATAGTGCTTTTTGATTTAAAAATAGGCAGGCGAGCAAAATTTCTTAGAAAAGTGTTTGCCAATTTTAAAAAATATTTATATGATAGCCGCCATTGGAAGCGTGGCAGAGCGGTTTAATGCACCGGTCTTGAAAACCGACGAGGGTGTGAGTCCTCCGTGAGTTCGAATCTCACCGCTTCCGCCAAATTTTTAAAAAGCCACTAATTATTAGTGGCTTTTTTATTTTCTTCATGTTGGTGCGATACTAAGACAGATATTTACTGTTTTATTTAATTTTTTGAGCATATTATAAAAAAACCACCCTAAGGTGGTTTTTCTACAGCGTTTAAGCCACTTTTTCTGGAAGATCGAACCAAATCACACGAGCATCTTCCGATGCTTTAATCTGCGCTGGATCAATAAATGCAATAGCATCTCCAGCATTCACAATGTGTTCAGCGACTTGAATTGTACCACTAATCACATGTAGATAGCTGACATGTTGTGTTGCAACAACTTCAAGTGAATGACCTTTCTCCAAAACAGCTGTTTTAACCTCCGCATTTTGGCGAATATGCATGGGTGCTTGTTCTGTCGGTCCACAAATCAGATGCCATTTGTTCGGTTGTTCAGCAGGATCGAGTTGAATTTGTTGGTAATTCGGCTCTGCATCGCGCTGATTTGGAATAATCCAGATTTGCAGTAAATGAACTGTTTCATCACCTTGGTTTATTTCACTGTGTTGAATGCCTGTACCTGCACTCATCAGTTGCCATTCACCAGCTTTGATATCACCGTGGTTACCCATACTATCTTTATGTGTAATCGCTCCCTGCAATACACAGGTGAGAATTTCCATATTGTCGTGTGGATGTGTACCGAAGCCTTGATGACCAGCTATGAGGTCATCATTAATGACACGGAGAGCACTGATGCCCATGTGGTTAGGGTCATACCAGCTCCCAAATGAGAAGCTGTGTTTGGATTCTAACCAACCCATTTTTACATGACCACGTGATTCACTGCGATGTAAATAAGCATTCATGATGATGCTCCTTTCATTATTCTTAAAGATGATGTTATTTTAATAGTTTAAAATGAATAAGATAGTAGGTTAGGACAACGTATCGTTCTAATTTTGAAACATAAAAAGGATAAAAAAGCCTGCTTGAAGCAGGCTTTTTAAAATTAGATTATTCTAAGAATTTTACTGTAACGCCAGAACGAACTTTGTTACCCAGATCATTCGCATCCCAGTTGGTTAAGCGGATACAACCGTGTGAAGCTGTCTTTGAAATGCTTGATGGATTAGGTGTACCGTGAATACCGAACGATTTTTTGCTTAAACCGATCCAGATATTACCTACAGGACCATTAGGACCAGGTGGTAATGAAAGTGGCTTCAAATTTTTACCTTGTACAAAGTTACTTGGTGAATAGCTATACCAAGGGTTTTTCGCTACACCAGTAATTTTATATGTTCCAGTCGGCGAAGGAGTGTCAGCACTACCGATGGTTGCTGGGAATGAGCCAACCATTTGGTTCTGTTGGTTAAACAAATAAAGTTGTTTAGCTCCTTTATGTGCCACGATTAAATGAATATTTTCTGGAAGTTCATTGCGAATGTTGGTCACAATAAGCTTTTCACCAGCTTTCTTAAATGTCGCTTTAGGATTTAGTTTCTTGAGAAACTCTTCATCCATATGAAATTTTTCAGCCAGCATTTCACTTACACGAGTGTAATAAAGACCTTTCATTTTCGCTTGTAAAGCATAGTCATGAGGAATTGAGGCTGCATAAGGACCTTTTAGGTCTGCTTCGGTAATCGTATATTCAACATAAGCAGGTTTACCAGCTTGGCGTGCAACTAGAGCATCCCAAGTTTCTTTCGTCAAAACACCTGTAGCCTTTAAACCATTCATTTGCTGGAATGAAGCAATAGCTTTAAGTGTATTTTTTCCACTTGTACCGTCAATAGCACCTGGTGAAGCATGTGAATTATTTAACATTACATGTGCACGGGCATATACAGGGAATTGACCTTTGCCAATATTTTCATACCATTCAGCATTATTCAAACTTTCTAGCGTCCATGAATTTGCTGTAGCAGGTGCTGATGTAGATGGAGCTGAATTTGTCACTGCTGAAGATGCAGGTGCACTGCCAATGTCCGCAGTGCTATCCTCAGTTCTTTCTAGGTTTTGAAGCGTATCTGCAGCTTGATTTAGATCATTTTGCTCTTGCTGGCTAATTTGGGCTTCAGAGCTAGATTCTACCGCGAGAGGATCAATTGGATCTTGAATAGTATCTAAACTCGTTTTTGTAATTGGAGAAAACGGTTGTTCAGCAGTACCAGAAGCAGCCAATGCAGTTCCAGACATAATACAACTTAAACTCAAAGCAAGAATTGAGCGAACGAACATGTAATTCAACCTTAAGAATTATTCATATTGATTTATAAAAACACGGATAAAGTATTGCAGAAAAAACACGGATATGCAGTATTTGTTTTGTTTAAATCAAATAAATTCCGATAGTCTCAATCTTTATTTTCATTCTAACTAAATACTTTAAAGTGCAGCTTTTTGGTATGATGAATGGAATTTCAATTTTGCATCGAGAAAGTAAATGACGACCTTAAAAAATGATCGTTTTCTGCGTGCCTTATTACGTGAACCTGTGGACTGCACGCCAGTTTGGATGATGCGTCAGGCTGGTCGATATTTACCTGAATATCGTGCAACACGCGCAACTGCGGGTGATTTTCTTTCTTTATGCAAAAATAATGACTTTGCTTGTGAAGTGACTTTACAGCCGCTTCGTCGCTATGACTTAGATGCAGCCATTTTATTTTCAGATATTTTGACTGTTCCTGATGCTTTGGGCTTAGGACTTTATTTTGAAGCTGGGGAAGGACCAAAATTTAAGAAAACAGTCCGTACTGAGCAGGATGTAGCCCAATTACCAAAAATTGATGCTAAATCGGACTTAGACTATGTCATGAATGCAGTGTCGACAATCCGATCAGCATTAGGTGGCCAGGTACCGCTAATCGGGTTTTCTGGGAGTCCATGGACACTCGCGACTTATATGATCGAGGGTGGGTCGAGTAAAGATTTCCGTTACACCAAGCAAATGATGTATGCACAACCTGAAGTTTTACATGCCTTGTTAGATCATTTGGCTGATTCAGTCATAGATTATTTGAACGCACAGATTGAGGCAGGTGCGCAGGCGATTCAAATTTTTGACAGTTGGGGTGGTGCACTTGCACATCGAGAATATCAAGAATTTTCACTCAATTATATGCACAAAATCGTGAAGGGTTTAAAGCGTGAAAATGAAGGCCGCAAAGTACCAGTAATTTTATTTACCAAAGGTGGTGGTCAATGGTTAGAACCTATGATCGCAACTGGCGCAGATGCGTTTGGACTAGATTGGACAACCCCTTTAAATGTTGCACGTCAAACTGTTGCTGGTCGCGCTGCCCTACAAGGTAATTTAGACCCTGCAACATTATATGGCTCTCCTGCGAGTATCGAAAAGTCAGTAAAATTAATGCTCGATGATGCATATGCTGCTGGTGAAAAAACGGGTTATGTTGCAAACCTTGGACACGGTATCACCCAATGGGTAGATCCTGCGAATCCTAAAGTTTTCATTGATACGGTACATGAGTACAGCGCAAAATATTTAGGCTAAACATTTAGGATGAATGTGTGAGCTTTTTAAAATCATTATTTGAGTTTCATTATAAGGCAGCATCCGCTGCCTTATTTGGTATTTTATTACTGCTAGCCTTTGCTATGACGGCTTCGATGGGGCATCAAGAATATTATGGATTGTACCGATACGACTACCTCCTGATTTATGCAGTGGTTATTCAGGTCTGTTTACTGCTTTTAAAGTTAGAGTCTTGGGCTGAAGCCAAAGTTATTGCAATTTTTCATATGGTGGCCATGGTCATGGAGATTTTCCTGACACATCCACAGATTGCATCATGGCAATATCCGCAACCTGCGGTATTTAAGATTATGACCGTACCACTTTTTGCGGGATTTATGTATTCTGCCGTGGGCAGTTTTTTTGCTCGTTCACTCAGGCTTTATCGTGTAGAAATTGAGAACTTACCTATTTTTTTTAATATGCTGAGTTTAGCGATCTTGTCCTATTTAAACTTTATGACGAAGTTCTTTATCCCAGATATACGATATTTACTGTTTGCATGGAGCGTGTTGATATTTTGGAAAACTAAAATAACGTTCAAGCTTAAATATCATGAAATGACCTTGCCAATGCTTCCTGTACTATTGTTGCTGGCATTTATTATTTGGATTGCTGAAAATATCAGTACTTTTTATCAAATTTGGTTGTATCCAACGCAAGTGGAACAGTGGCATATGGTGGGATGGGGGAAACTTGGTTCTTGGTATCTCCTATTAATGCTGAGTTTAGTATTGGTTTTAAAAATCTTAGGTGAACGGAATTCACAGGGTTTGTGGCGATTGAAGGGCGAATAAGTTAATTCATCAAAAAAACTCGATACTTGATGGCATTGGTAAGATTTGTTTTGCGTTCTTGGCTTGATATCGCTATGTTAAAGAAGTTCGTAAAAGAACAAAATTGGAACAATAAAGAACACTTGAGCACATCAAGTTTGGAGTGATGTTATGTATAAAAAATTAGCTTTAGCTGCGGTATTGGCAGTAGGATCAACAGCTGCATTTGCTGACCGTGATGTGGGTTGTGGTATCGGTTCACAAGTTTGGGCAGGTCAGTCTGGTAAAGTTGCAAAAATCTTAGCAGGTACGACCAACGGTTTATTTGCTAACCAATTATTCGGTATTACTTTCGGGACGTTAGGCTGTAGTGGTACAGGTACAGTAACAGCACAAGCAGTAACATTTACAAATGAAAATGCCGAAGCTCTTGCACGTGATATGGCGGTAGGTGAGGGGGAAAGTCTTAACGTCCTTGCAGAGCTTCTGAATATTAAATCTGAAGATAAAGCACGTTTCTTTGCAGTATCAAAAGAAAATTTCTCTGAAATTTATTCAGCGGACAATCAAGATGCATTCCAAGTCCTTGCATCTCTTCAAACTGTTATGTCTCAAGACGAAGTATTAAAAGCTTACGTTTAATTGCGAAAACCCTGTCTTATGGCAGGGTTTTTTTGTTTCATCATTATTAAGTTCATTTTATGAAATTTGCTTTTTTTTCTGCCTTGATTGTCAGTAGCTTTCTGACACATGCATATACTTCTCCAGTTGAACAATATATTGCACAAGCACAACACCATCAGCTTGATAAAAATAAAACTTGGCAAAGATTAATGTATGCACATCAAGAGAAGAGTGAAGTCAGCTATTCAGGATTTTTTTTTAGTGCAAATGGTGCAGATAATTTAGAAGAGGAGCTGAATGCAAATATTCGTGAATTATTTATAGATCGAGGACAAGATCAATCCATTTTATGTCGTTTCCCAGCTCGCTCTGCATGGTTAATAGAACAACTGAAAATAAAACAGGAAGAGCTTCCTAAAGCAGATTGTCCTGCTCTAGAGGAATGGATTGGACAGATCAAACCGTATCAAGCAACGTTGATTTATGCGACAGATTTCATGGGAAATCCAAGTTCGATGTTTGGTCATACCTTGCTACGTCTTGATCCTAAAGATCAAAAAGAGCTTAATCTTATTTCTTATGCAGTCAACTACGCCGCGACGGTCGAAAATAGTGATAGTTTTTCTTTTGCTTGGAAAGGTTTAACGGGTCAATATCCAGGTGAATACTCGTTAATGCCCTACTATCGAAAAGTAAAAGAGTATGGTGATTTCGAAAGCCGTGATTTGTGGGAATACGAATTAGCATTAAACCCAGAAGAAACAACACGTTTAGTACAACATATCTGGGAGTTAAAGCATGTCCAATTTCCCTATTATTTTATAAGTGATAATTGTGCCTACCGCTTATTGGGACTCATTGATTTGGTAAAACCCGATGCCAATCTACAAGTACAGTTTAGTCATACTGCAATTCCAGTCGAAACCATCAAAGCGGTGCAGCAGCAAGGCCTCATTAAAGATACTGTTTATCGCCCAGCACTTGAAACGCAGTTACTTCATCAAGCCAAACAACATGGTAATGACTTAGCACATTCGGCACATCAGTTAACGCTGGTGCAACCAGCACAAATGCGTGAATTTTTAGCTCAATTTACGGCCAAGGATCAGGCGCGTATTCTTGAGATGGCATATGATCATTTGTATCTACAGCTTATTTCTCAAAAAATCGAAGCGAGTATTGCGCAACCTAAAATACGACAAATTTTGAGTTTAAGAAGTCAACTCCCTGTTGAAAAACAACGTACTGAAGTGGCAAGACCACGAATTGACCCTGTGGATGGGCATCATGCTCGAAAAACATCGATTGAATTTGGACGAGTGCAGGACGATACGTTTGTGCAGATCAACCATCGACTAGCGTATCATGATTTATCTGATCCTCAGGGGGGATACCGACTTGGAACACAGTTGAAATTTCTTGAGGGAAGTCTTGAGTTTCGGAATGATCAACTCAAGTTGGCTGATTTGGATCTTTTAGAAGTGAATTCTTATAATCCAATTACGCCTTTTAAGACGCCGTTGAGCTGGGGATTTGGATTCGGTTGGAAGCAAATCTCAATTGATGATTCTGGAAATTTCAGTGATACCGAGCAACATGGTGTTTTGAATCTATCAACACAGTTTGGATATAGTTGGGCAGATGCAGATCGTGAACACCTGTGTTATGCGCAGATGCAGAATCATATTCAAGCTGGAAAAATTTTAGAAAAGGGCTGGAGATTGGGGCTAGGGCCAACTGTAGGTTGCCAAAGTTTATGGTCAGATCGAGTGAATAGCTTAGTGCAAATTGAAATCCCTTTTTGGGAGGATCAGCAGGCTTGGCAGCTCGGACTACGATCCTCAGTTCAGTATGCACTTAACTCGCAAAGTGCTATCTCTATTCACTGGAATTATCAATTACAAGAACAGCATGATTGGCATCAAACTAGTTTAGGATTTACACGCTATTGGTAAATACACAGTACTAGGAAGTACTGTGTTGAAAGGTGAAGCTTGTTTTTAAACGATTACATTCACATAGTACTTTTTTACTTGTTCAACGACTTCAAATGTGCCAATGAATCCTGGTGGGATTACACCTGCTTGACCTGCCGAAACTTCGATAAAGTGATTTTTACTTTGAGTGTGGATGCGAACTTTTCCTTCTATAATTTGAAAGAATTCTTGTTTATTGTCGGCAAATTGAATATTCCAAGCACCAACTTCACATTCCCAAATCCCACAGTCCATATGCTCGTGTTCATAAAGACTGTAGGTGTGACGTTCGGGATTGCCTTGGACGAGACGATCAGGACGCGGGAAGTCGACTGACTTTTCTGCGTGTTGTTGACCTTGACCTGCAACATGAAGAGATGTCATATATTCACCTTAAGAAATTGAGCCTTGGAATACGGTCTAAAAAAAACCTCAACAAGGTTGAGGTTTTATGAATTAATAACTTTCTGGAACAGCGCTCAGAAACTCGCGACGTTCATCTTTGTTAGTTTTAAAGTCCCCAACAAATGATACTGTACGAGTGGTTGACTCTTGTTTGCCTACACCACGCATCATCATACACATATGTGCTGAATCAATGACAACAGCTACGCCTCTAGCACCAGTCACTTGAGCCACAGCTTCAGCAATCTGTTGAGTTAGATTTTCTTGAATCTGTAGACGACGGGCAAACATTTCAGTAATACGTGCAAATTTAGATAAACCTAAAACTTGACCTTCTGGTAAGTAGGCAATATGCACACGTCCATAGAACGGCAGTAAATGATGTTCACAAAGCGAATAGAATTCGATGTTCTTGACCAAAACCATTTCACGGTTGTCTGAAGGGAAGACCGCATTGTTGGTCACTTCTTCAAGCGTTTGGCTATAACCTGACGTCAAATACGAAAAAGCTTTAGCAGCACGCATTGGTGTATCTTTAAGACCAGGACGAGTAAGATCTTCGCCAACGGCAGTTAAAATGTTGGCGTAGGATTGCTGCATAGACATAAGACGTGTTCACTTACACAGATGTTGAACAAGGACGGCATTGTATCAGAAAACGATTATAATGCCGTATATTCAGAAAAAATTCCGATTATTGAGTAAATTTTGGATTCTTTTCTGCACGTTTAAGCAGAACTAAGACCGCGCCAGT
This sequence comes from Acinetobacter sp. ANC_7682, assembly GCF_056779795.1. Lineage (NCBI taxonomy): Bacteria > Pseudomonadati > Pseudomonadota > Gammaproteobacteria > Moraxellales > Moraxellaceae > Acinetobacter > Acinetobacter sp. ANC_7682. The sequence goes on from NZ_JBWYIQ010000004.1 coordinate 99,172, forward strand.
GCCACCTTGTTTTTCAGGCGCACTGACAAAAGCCAAAACATCACGATGTTGTCTGAGCCAACTATTAACATAGGTTTTTAAAACAGCTTCAGGGCCTTTACCATGAACAATTTTAATGACGTTTTGATTTTGCTCTTTCGCCATCTGAATAATTTGCAATACAGCTGAACGTGCTTCTTCTACGGTACAGCCATGCAAATCAACTGCTTCAAACCAACGTAAATTGCCAGCTTTCAGATCTTCAAATACTTTATGTTGTAAGGTCGCAATTCGATAACTCAGACTGGCCTGACTGCCAACCGGATTGAGCATGGCTTGAGTATCAGACATCACAGTTTCATCAGTAAGCATTGGGCCTTCAGCAGCAGCACGTTTTGCTAAGGTTTGAGCATCTAATTTCTTTTTGGCTGGTTTCTCAATTTTTGCAATATTGCCATGATCAATTTTTTGAACACCTTGCATCTGCTGACGAAAGAGTTCTAAATCTTCCTCATGCTCTTGTTCAACCGTCTTTTCAATAGGTTTAGGAGCTTCAACACGAGGAGCAGGATTACTGATTTGTTTCTTAAACTGTTTCAGTAAATTAAATTGATCTTTTGATAAAGAAGAATCATGTTTACTCATAACGTGCTTGTAACTTTAAAGTGGAAGATGAATGAATGTGATTATAATCCGAAAATCCCTCAACTTTGTAGTGAGAAGTATTTAAGTTGATTTTAAGGTGTTGAATTAAGTAGAGATAACTTAAGGGATAAAGCAAAAAAAGAGATTGATTATTAATCTAATTTATTTTGAATTTGTTCTAGCTATTGTTGTTGGCATTAATGGAGGCAAGAATGGATTCGGAAATCCATTCTTATGAGATTGAACTATTTTTAGTCGAACAATTTACCGCAGAAAATTAGAGTTAAATATTCTGAGGTTTGTCAAACAATGCGGTAAAGGCATGATCAGGACGAGGCTGTTTCATAAAACTTTCACCCACAAGGAAAGTGTGAATGTCATTTTCCTGCATCATGGTAACATCGGCAGGCGTAGCAATGCCACTTTCAGTCACCAGTAAACGCGAAGGATCAAGTAATTTTTTCAAACGTAAAGATGTATTTAAATCAACATCGAAAGTTTTTAAATTACGATTATTAACGCCTAATAAACAACGATCTGACAATTTGAGAGCACGTTCTAGTTCATATTCATCATGCACTTCAACCAGTACATCTAAATGATGTTCAAATGCAGTTTTCGACATTTCCTCAAGTTGTTGATCTGAAAGACATGCAACAATGAGAAGGATACAGTCTGCATGCAATGCACGAGCTTCAATCACACCATAAGGATCGATTAAGAAATCTTTTCTTAGTGCAGGCAAATCACAGTGAGAGCGAGCAATATGAATGTTTTCATCGGCACCATGGAAGAAATCAATATCTGTAAGTACTGATAAACATGCCGCACCCGCTGATTGATACTGTTCAGCTATTTCAGCAGGATTGAAGTTTTCTCGAATAATGCCTTTAGATGGAGATGCTTTTTTGATTTCAGCAATGACAGCAGGACGTTTGTGTTGTAGCGCTTGAGCAAAACCGCGAACAGGGCTAGCGGCTTGAGCGAGTTCTTCGACGTCCTTATAACTACGTTGTTTTAATCGTGCAGCAAATTCTTCTTGTTTACGGTCAACAATTTTGCCAAGAATAGTATTCGCGGTATCTAACATAAGAATGTCCTGACTTAATTAAGCTTCATAATGTTTTATTGTTTTTGTGAATTCAGAAAGCACATCCATCTTTTCAAGTGCCTGACCACCATAAATGATGTCATGTGCTAATGCCACACCTTGTTTATAGCTCGAAGTTAAACCTGAGACATAAATACCAGCACCAGCATTTAATGCAATCATACTGGCCGCTTTTTCACCTTTCGGTGATTTTTTCTTACCTAGTGCATCTTTGATCAGTGCTAAACTTTCAGCAGAGCTATCAACAGATAAATGCGTCAATGTTTGAGACTCAATCTCTACATCCTCAGGGAGGATTTCCCATTCAGTAATTTCACCATTTTTTAACTCAGCAACATAGGTGGATGAAGCAAGACTGATTTCATCTAGCCCATCTTTAGAGTGAACAACCATGACGTGCTCAGCACCAAGTTGCTTAAGAACTTCAGCAATAGGTCGACATAATTCTGTTGAGAACACGCCAATTACAAAGCGCTTTACACCAGCCGGATTCGTAAGCGGGCCAAGTAAGTTGAAAATGCTTCTGAAGCCCAATTCTTTACGAGGACCTGCTGCATACTTCATTGCTTTATGATGGTTTGGAGCAAAGAGAAAACCCACACCCAAATCGCGGATACAGCGTTCAGTCTGTGCCATATTTAGGTCGAGATTAATACCAGCTTGCTCTAATAGATCTGACGAGCCTGATTTTGATGACACACCTCGGCCACCGTGTTTGGCAATCGTTGCACCTGCCGCTGCAATCACAAAACTTGATGCAGTTGATACATTAAACAGGTTTTGTCCATCACCACCCGTGCCAACAATATCGACTAAGTATGGAAGATCACTGACATCAATCTTGATCGCATATTCACGCATCACACGTGCAGCAGCAGTAATTTCGTCAATACTTTCGCCTTTTAAACGCAACCCCATCATTAATGCACCGATTTGTGCATCAGTCGCTTCACCATCCATAATGGTGCGCATAACAGCTTCCATTTGAGGCTGTGTTAATCCAATATTTTTCGTAATGTTGTTTAATGCTTGTTGAATATTCATGTCTTGCTCTTACGCATAAATTTCTAAGAAGTTTTGGAAAATTTTGTGGCCATGTTGGCTGAGTATCGATTCTGGATGGAACTGAACACCTTCAACGGGAAGGGTTTTATGTTTCACACCCATAATTTCTTCCATAGAACCATCTTCTTCATTGGTCCAACACGTCACCTCTAAACATTCAGGCAAAGTCGCTTGATCAATGACTAAAGAATGATAGCGAGTCGCTGAGAATGGAGAGGGTAGATTGCTAAAGATCCCTTGATCAGAGTGGTACATGTCAGATAAACGCCCGTGCATGACTTTTTTTGCACGAACAATATCTCCACCAAATGCTTGCCCGATACTTTGGTGACCTAAGCACACCCCAAGCAGTGGAATCTTGCCTGAAAAGTGTTGAATCGCTGGGATTGAAATACCTGCCTCAGAGGGAGAGCAGGGACCAGGTCCAATGACGAGATATTTTGGTTGCCATCGCTCAATATCCTCCAAAGTCACGGCATCATTACGGACCACTTTTACTTCCTGATTTAACTCGCCAAAATATTGGACGATGTTGTAGGTAAAAGAGTCATAGTTGTCGATCATCAGAAGCATTTTAAGCTTAACCTCTTGAAATTTATAATTTAACTTAATTTAGCTTTGTTATTCAGGTTGATAAGATGCATCACAGAGTGTTGACTGCATCCTTGTCTAGTAACTCAAAGCGATTAAGTGGCAGTTATCATAGCAGATTCTTTTATCAGCGCAGGTTAAATTTTGGGGTTCAATACATCAGCAATATTGATCACTTAAATCAAATTAATGTGTGAATGAATGGTTCTAGGTGAAGAGCGCTAATAAATGAAATATTGATCTGAATCTAAAAGCTCATACGTGTTATTCATAAGTTTTTTAATCATTGTGTTTGATGAATAAGATTTGTTTTAAAAACAAACAAACAAAATGCAGTCAGTAAATTTATAATTTATAAGATTTAGTCTCGCAGTCGTTCACTTTTACATCATTTAGCGAAGATATTTAATTTTACTGAACTAATATGATGCACAAAATTTAGATTCATCATGGCTCGATGTGTATTAATAAAGTTATGATTGAGTTGGATTATTTGTCTTTCAAATAAAAATAAAATATTAAAAATTTTTATTTAATGATATATAAAACAATGTGTTAAACGCATGTGTCTGAAAATTTGATCCATTTTTCTAATTTATAAAAATTTATAAAATATATCGTTTGGTAAATTAGGTAATTAAATCCCTGAATAAACTTGACTTTAAGTTTAATAATTAAACGTTCATGCTCTGAGATGCACCATTTTGATACAGGTTGTAAATAAATATTTTTTATTGCGATGAACTGTGCCTGAATATGGTGCATTTAGTTTTAAGCACAGTATAATAGTCGCAAAGCAAAGTGAATAAAGCTGTTAATCTGATAAGGATTTCAAGATTTTAGCTTTGCTTTTAAAAGTTGGTACGGTAATTGCTTTAAAACTACCAACTACTAACACGCACTAAATGTGCAACAAAAAATCATCGGAGCAAAATGAGCATGGCGAACAAGGTCCTACAACTCATCCAAGAAAGTGGCGCAAAATGGGTAGACTTCCGTTTTACGGACACTAAGGGTAAAGAACAACATGTTACTTACCCAGCAGATACTATCGATGAAGATACTTTTGAAGATGGTAAAATGTTCGACGGTTCTTCAATTGCTGGTTGGAAAGGTATCGAAGCGTCTGACATGATCTTACGTCCAGATGCTGAAACAGGTTTTATCGACCCGTTTTTTGCAGAGCCAACTGTAGTGGTGACTTGTGATGTTATTGAGCCATCTACTGGTCAAGGTTATGACCGTGACCCACGTTCAATTGCTCGCCGTGCAGAAGAATATTTAAAATCTACTGGTATTGGTGATACTGCTTTCTTTGGTCCAGAACCAGAATTCTTCGTATTTGACGAAGTTAAATGGGACATCGATATGTCTGGTGCTCGCCATACATTAATCGCTGAAGAAGCTGCTTGGTCTACAGGTAATTCTTACGAATCAGGTAACTCAGGCCACCGTCCACGCGTTAAAGGTGGTTACTTCCCAGTGCCTCCAGTTGATTCTCACCACGATATGCGTGCAGAAATGTGTGCGAAAATTGAAGACATCATGGGGTCAGGTCGTGTAGAAGTACATCACCACGAAGTTGCATCTTGCCAATTAGAAATTGGTGTGAGCTTCAACACAATGGTTCGTAAAGCTGACGAAGTACAACAGTTTAAATATGCTGTTTGGAACGTTGCTCATCAATATGCTAAAACTGCAACGTTTATGCCTAAACCAATGGTTGGTGATAACGGTTCTGGTATGCACGTTCATATGTCAATTTCTAAAGACGGCAAGAACTTGTTTGCTGGTGATGAATATGCAGGCCTTTCAGAAATGGCATTGTATTTCATTGGCGGTATCATCAAGCACGCACGCTCATTGAATGCGATTACTAACCCTTCTACAAACTCGTATAAGCGTTTAGTGCCACATTATGAAGCGCCAATTATGCTTGCTTACTCAGCGCGTAACCGTTCGGCTTCTATCCGTATTCCATACGTTTCTAGCCCGAAAGGTAAACGTATTGAAGCACGTTTCCCAGATCCAATGATGAACCCGTACTTAGGTTTCGCTGCATTGTTAATGGCGGGTATCGACGGTATTCAAAACAAGATTCATCCAGGTGAAGCTTCAGACAAGAACTTGTATGATCTACCTCCTGAAGAAGAAGCAAAAATTCCTACAGTTGCACACAGCTTGGACATGGCTTTAGAAGCTCTTCAAGCGGATCACGATTACCTTCTTAAAGGTGGCGTATTCACTAAAGAAATGCTTGATGCTTACATTGAGCTTAAAACTGAAGAAGTTCGTCGTCTTAATACGACAACTCACCCAGTTGAATTTGATATGTACTACAGCCTCTAATTCGTTCACGAATTTCGCTGTAAAAAACCCGCGCATTGCGCGGGTTTTTTTGTGTTTTGAGTTAAAATAAATATAGTCTAATATGAGAAATATTTCATGGCAAAGCCACGTAAGAAGCACACGGGATTTTTTCCTTGGAATGATCCAAGTGATCACGAAAAAGGATTTAAGCTCAATTTTTCTGAAGTGACCTATTTGGAAGTTGGCAGAACCGTCGAAGGCTATAAACAGGCACAATTTCTTGAACTAAGAAATCCTGATTTGGCTTTACAATTTGATTATCCAAATGAATTTTATATCAGTGCCGAAGGTTTTATTTTAGTAAAAACAGCACAAGGTAAATTTGAAGTGATTGCAAAATCAGACAATGCTTGAATGTGTGAGTCTGCGCCTAAAAAATAAGATTTATTCCTTGTGATCATCCAAGTCATATTTGAGTGAGTTTTCACGCTCATAAGGTGCATCCTCAGCAGGATATCATAAACTTTCAATATCTTGGCTTTTGGCGATAGACCATATAACACTCTCCCCAGCGGGGATATTAGGGCTGAAATTCTGATATAGCGGATCAACATAAGCATCTGTTGCATTGATTATTGTCCACCCTTTGCTTTCTAAGGCTAAAATAATCTCGCCTAGAAACTGTCCATTAATCGCATTCGTGTGGAGTAACAATACATGCTGAGGAGAGCGTTGAAGGGTTTGCAATGCGAGTGAATCATAATATTCAGCTCGATCAAGAAGATGATCAATATAAGCACGCTTCAATCTTTTAATGTGTGACGTTTTTCCTGCTTTTAGATACGCTAGATATTTTTGATTATAAAACCAGTCACTTGCATCAATACTGACACCACCATGCTGGTAATGATTTTGTTTTAACCAGTTTTGGACTTGATCTCTTTTCGCAATATTATTACCTATCTTTGAGATAGGGATATCTAAAAATTTTCCTAAAGTTTTGTAAATCATAAAAAACCAATTCATTAATTTTAATGCTTTTGATGTAGTCTTTCGCCAAAACTTCAGGTTTATTTAAATTTTCGTGAAAAGCACTGTGATTGCCAACAATGTGTCCGTGTTTATCCCATTGACGTATTAAGTCTTTACCCGCATTGTCACCGATTTTGATGTAACTTGGGAAAATGATAGATTGAATATTTTTGTTTTTTAAATGCGCTAGTATTTGTTGATTAATGTGTGGAGCAGTAGGATCAATAGTTGGATTTAATCCATCATCAAAACTCAGTGCTAATTGACGAGCATGAGCTTGGGAAAGAAATAACAGTGATATAAATAAGTACAAGCTAAATTTAAGCATGTTGACTGAAGTTGTTTATGAATGAATATTTATAGCATTTTTTGGGAAGTGCAGTATGAAATGTGTGAGTGTGATGCCTTAAACTAGGCCATAGGTTTGGTGCATTAGTTCTAAAGCTTGGGTACACTTGAGTGTATAAAATAATGGTAGTCTGAAATATGCTTGAAAGCCGTCAATTTAATCATCAGGAAAAATTAATGTGTCCTGAGTTAAAAAAATGGTTGTACGCCTCAGGCTCACTTACCCAACAACTGACAGATTTGGCTGATGGAATATTTAAAGTTCAACGAATCCAAGAGCGATTTCAACGTTTAAACTTTAATGATGCTAGCTGGATGGGTGTATCACATCAGCATACTTCATGGGTTAGAGAGACTCATTTATTTGGTTCTGATTGCGAACCTTGGGTAAAAGCGAAATCTATTTTTCCAATTACCAGCCTTCAAAAAAAAGCACGTCTTTTTCAACATATTGGAAATCAGCCCATAGGTCGATTCCTGTTCCATCGCACAGAACCGCAATGCCAACGTCGCGTGATCTTACTTGAGGATGGATGGACTAGACAGAGCTGTTATACTTGGCATGGCTGTAAATTTATTGTCCAAGAAACATTTTTACCAGCATTTGAACGTTTTATAAAAACTCATTGAGCTAGACTTTATGGCAACCGCACAAGCAATCACCTGGCGCGAGCGTTTAAGCGCTTATTACTATTTATGTCGTTTCGATAAGCCAATTGGTACTGAGTTAGTCCTGTGGCCCACTTTATGGGCGCTATGGATTGCAGCTGGTGGAATACCTGATTTAGTGACACTGCTTGCCATCGTATGTGGCACTATATTTATGCGTGCAGCGGGATGTGCCATTAATGATTTTGCTGATCGTAAAGTGGATGCACACGTAGAAAGAACCAAAAATCGTCCATTAGCCACAGGTGTGATTTCGGCAAAAGAAGCAGTTTGGGTGTTTATCGTACTGGTTGCTGCAAGTGCTTGTACATTGTTTTTCCTGCCTATTGAAACTTTTTATTGTGCTTTAATTGGGCTGGTACTTGCTTTCATCTATCCATTTATGAAGCGCTATACGCATTTACCTCAAGTGGTACTGGGGATGGCATTCTCATGGGGAATACCGATGTCATTTACGGCAATGGGCAAGCCTTTGGATTGGACGTGTTGGCTACTTTATTTCGGTAATTTGGCTTGGACTGTGGCTTATGATACTCAATATGCAATTACGGATCGCGAATATGATTTAAAGATTGGGGTTAAGTCGACGGCTATTTTGTTTGGAAAAAATGATATTAAAATTATCAGTTTATTGCAGGCGATGAGTGTCATTTTAATTGGTGCTGCACTATGGCTTGAACATATACTTGTCCCTTTTGGATTAATCGCATTAGTGCTCGTGGTAGGTGATTTCATCTATCAATGGACCAAAACACGTGATAAAGATCCGCAATGGTGCTTCTGGGCATTTAGACATAACCGATGGGTAGGGGTGATGATCTTTATGGGTATTTTTATTGCATTCATATAAACTGAATATTAAGTAAAAATAAAGTTATTAAGCATCCTAGTCGGATGCTTTTTTTATGTTTAATTAAAAGTACTCATGGAGAGTGATAATAATGAAGGGAGAGAATGATGAAGTATGTGATTAAAAAAACAGTTATCGCAATGTACTGTACGGCAGCATTACTCTTAACGGCTTGTAATAGTGATGATGATAAAAATATTTTTCAAGAAAAAGTGTTTGTTGCTGAGAAAGCTTATCAAAAAGATAGTCTAGAGCAAGCTTCCAAAATCCAAATTATGACTTATTTAATGCCGAATGTTCTGGGTCAGAAAACTGAGGCTACAGCTATGGTCATGTTTCCTAAGACTGCTCAGCCAGCAGCAGGATGGCCAGTGGTGGTATGGGCACATGGAACAACTGGTGTTGGAGACGAATGTGCACCAAGCAATAATTTACTTAATTCGAATTTTGAAATTTTAGCGAACAGTCTTCTTAAAGAAGGTTATGTAATTGTAGCCCCTGATTATGAAGGTTTGGGAGTTAAAGGGATTCATCCTTATCTTCATCTATCTAGTGCTGCACAATCTGCGATTCATGCAATAAAGTCAGTTCACCAAGCATATCCATCACGATTAAATAAATCTTGGATGTCTGTCGGCCAATCCCAAGGTGGTCATGCATCATTAGGAATTGCACAATATGCCAATAATGATCCGTATTTCAAAGGGGCTGTAGCGACTGCTCCAGCATCCAGTTTGGGTTACATTATTACCCAAGTCGCACCAAATGCCATTTCAGCGATAGAAAGTCAAAATAGAGATTTGGCAATCGCTATTTATTCAGAGCTATTAGCTTATGCTGCTTATACAGGTGTAGGGATTAAAGCATATGAACCTAGATTTTCATTAGCAACGATATTCCAAGCTAGGTCTCAAGCTGTGGCAGAGAAAGCTGAGGGGTCGACTGGTGAAAATGGCATATGCTTGATGCCATTAATTGATGAGTTTAGAACAGATATTAAGACTTATTTGGAATCAAATTCAACACAAAAAGTAATGGACTATCCTGGGTTAAAGGTTGGCTTTGAAAATGATCCAGTGGTGAGTAGTTTTTTAAGTAATAATCAGCCTGGAACTCAAAAACTCATGAAACCAGTTTATGTGGTTCAAGGTGAAAATGACACCGCTGTGCCATATCAAGTAACACAACAATTAGTAAATCAGTTAAATGGCTTGGGGACTCAACCTCCAGTTGTATTAGATATTGTGGCAGGAGCATCGCATACACAAGCGATTGTTGAGAAAAATGAAGAGGTTATTGATTTTATTAAATCGTATTTACCGGTGCGCTAAACGTGACTATGTCAGCTAGGGTGTTGCATCCTGGTTGACACTTAAAGCTAAAGTTTTTTCTATGACTTTATTCTGTTATATTGCCTCGGACTCAATAACACAGGTTTTGTTGATGACTTCATCAAAAAAGAAATTCACCACTAAATTTATTTTATTGGCAAGTCTTGGTCCCCTTATCCCGTTGCTTATCATTGCGATCGCTTTTTTTGCAGTAAAGAGTGATGCAAAAAACAAAGCTGAGTACGATCGTTTACGTGCAGAACAGGCCGCGCGAATTGAAGCTAGAGAAAAACAAGAGCAACTTGAGCAGAATGTTTCATCTGTTGCAGAGCCTTTGAATTAATTATTTTTTAGCAAGAATGTCTTTTCTGAGACTTTGAATACTTGGGATATCGTTATAGCGAAATACTCGATATCCTGCTTCATAAAACATTTGATCGCGTTCAGCATCTTCTTGTTCCTTACCAAGATGACTTGGATCATCGAGTTCGATAATGGCGATAACTTTAAGCTGATCATCCAGTAAGACAAAGTCAGTCACTTTTCGATTAAATTTAGCTCGAATCTTTAGACTAGGGTTTGTGATTAAAGCGCTAAAAGCGACTTGAGCAAGCACATGGTATTGCGGAAAACTCTCTTTTAATCTAAAAAACATTTTACTTTCAAATGCGGTAATAATGCGTTTTGGGTAAAAGCGTTGTGGCTTTTTAAATAATTGTTGAAAGATAATGGTGAGCAGGGCAAGGGTTGCAATAACACCAATAATTAAGAAAGTAATTTGACTGGATTGAAACACAGGAATTCGTAAATAAAAGCACATATAAGAAAAAACCCACTCGATTGAGTGGGTTTTTAGAATCTTGGCTCTCCAACCTGGGCTCGAACCAGGGACCTGCGGATTAACAGTCCGTCGCTCTACCGACTGAGCTATTGGAGAATCTGGTACGCATTCTATGAGTCAAATGAAGAGAGGTCAAGCCTTAACATTGAAAAATATTAGAAATATGAATCAATTGATTTAAATTTAATCTAAGTGAAACGATCTATAGCTTTTTTAATAAATGGACATACTCTGCTTTGCTTTTCAGTGGGTTCGCTTTACGACATAAACTCATGAGTTCCATCATGGTCTGTTGTGATGATTCCACATTTAACTCATTTTGAATTTTTTTGATCAGGAGTGCGTGTTCAGAGGATAATTCCGAAGTACAGTGATACAAACGTTCATACATAAGTGTAGGGGCTACTTTATTATGTTCAGATTTCTGAGTGCATTGAAATATAAAGATGAGACTGCCAACAAGTAGAGACCAGAAAATCAGTGATTTAAGCCAAGATGTATTCATTTTTAGACTTTTTTAGAAAATTAGAATAATTCTATAGCAAATCAAAAATTTAGGCATAAAAAACCCAAGTCATTATGCTTGGGTTTTTGGAATCTTGGCTCTCCCACCTGGGCTCGAACCAGGGACCTGCGGATTAACAGTCCGTCGCTCTACCGACTGAGCTATGGGAGATTAGATTGGCTCTCCAACCTGGGCTCGAACCAGGGACCTGCGGATTAACAGTCCGTCGCTCTACCGACTGAGCTATTGGAGAATCTGATGCGCATTTTAGGGTTGAAATTACTAGTCGTCAACCAATTATTGTAAAGAAATGAATAGTTTGATTTATTAATACTCAAATTGATGTAAATAACAAAAAAACCATCCTAAAAGGATGGTTTTTTAAACCTAATAAGACGGTTAAATCTTATTTTTCTACGCCAGCTTCTTGACCAGCATATTTTGCGTTAGCGTAATCCCAGTTCACTAAGCTTTCTAAGAAAGTAGAAATATACTTAGGACGAGCGTTACGGAAGTCGATGTAGTAAGCATGTTCCCAAACATCGATCGTTAATACAGCAACTTTACCGTGAGCAAGTGGAGTATCAGCATTTGAAGTTTTCATAATAGAAAGTTTACCATTTACTTCATCAGCAACTAACCAAGCCCAACCTGAACCGAATTGAGTTGTAGCAGCAGCAGCAAATTCTTCAGCAAATTTTTCGTAAGAACCGAAAGCTTCGTCAATTTTAGCAGCTAAAGCACCAGTCGCTTTACCACCACCATTTTTAGCCATACAATTCCAGTAGAATGTGTGGTTCCAAACTTGTGCTGCGTTGTTGAAGATACCCGCTTTAGAAGCATCACCAGCAGAAGCTTTGATGATTTCTTCAAGCGTTTTACCTTCAAGATCAGTACCTGCAATAAGGTTGTTTAAATTAACAACATAAGTATTGTGGTGTTTGTCGTGGTGGTATTCTAAAGTTTCTTTGCTGATGTGTGGAGCAAGATCTTCGTAACCGTACGGAAGAGCTGGTAAAGTAATCGTTGTCATGTTTTAAGTTCCTTGCATTGTGCTGGGTTTTACATCGAAGTGCACTTATTGTAATAGATTCTCACCATATTTTGCGCATTACTTATAAATAAGAATACAGAATAAAGCGTGAATTAATACGTATAAGCTCACTCCAATTTAAAACGCGTGGTTAAATCAATTTAAATAGGATTATTGAGTTCAACGTAATGATATTCAAGACCAAATTGTTCACAAATTGCTTGACCTAGTCGTTGAACACCATAACGTTCAGTCGCATGATGTCCACATGCGTAATAATGCACATCTAATTCTAAAGCTTGATAAAAGGTACGCTCACTAACTTCACCTGAAATATAAGCATCGCAATTTTGTTCGGCAGCTTTAGTGATAAAGTCTTGAGCACCGCCAGTACAAAATCCAACTTTTTGAATGCTTGGTTTATCAGCCATTAAATGTATCGCATCATAATTAAGTTGTTGTGAAACAAAAGCTTTGAACTCATCTGGTGTCATTGCATTTTTTAAATAGCCGATATTTCCAATGGGATGACGTTCATTCGGATCAAGTGCTTCAAGTTGATCAAGATGAAGTAAATCCGCTATCGCAGCATTATTTCCCAAGGTAGGGTGGCTATCTAGAGGTAAATGATAAGCTAATAATGAAATATCATGTTGAATGAGTGATTTAATACGTTTGCCACGCATTCCTGTAATCGGAGATGGCTCACCTTTCCAAAAATAGCCATGGTGAACCAATAAAACATCAGCTTGCAGCTCGATTGCAGCATCAATGGCTGATTGAGAAGCCGATACAGCGCAAACAATTCGCTTTACTTCTGTTTTGCCTTCGATTTGCAGACCATTGGGAGCGTAATCTTTAAATTCATTGGCTTTTAGAGTCTGATCACACCATTGGATAATGTCGTTTAGCTTTGCCATAATGTTCTTAAGTCTGTGAAAATATAAAGATCAAAGCATATTTTTAATATTAACTAAAGCCGAACAAAACTATTTTCACAATTTTAGGTATATAAATTTTTTTTGATTACAATATGCTGTCATAAATACTTTTCTCATCAATAAATTAAAATTCTCAGAGGATATTAAAGTGCGCCGGTCCTTTACATGGTTACCATGGGTGTTACTCATTATTGTCATTATTAGTTTTGTCACGTGGCAAAAGCTAAATCAACCAAAGCCTCAAATAGCAGCTGATGGATATAAAATGCCAGCTGAAAAAGTAGAACCTTTGGTGGATACGACGCGTTCTGGGGGAGTGGTTTCATACAATGCTGCGGTAAAGGTTGCAGCACCTGCAGTCGTCAATATTTTTACAACACAAACTGTTAAAAAAATTGATCATCCGATTCTAAATGATCCTGTTTTTAGAGAATTTTTTGGTGGTCAATTACCAGAACGTTTTGGACAAGGACCAAATGAAAATAGTTTGGGTTCAGGGGTGATTGTTCGACCTGATGGTTATATTCTGACTAATAATCATGTGATTGCACAGGCTGATCAGATTATTGTGGCGTTGTATGATGGTCGTCGAGCAGAAGCCAAAGTGATTGGAACAGATCCTGACACTGATTTAGCAGTCATTAAAATCGAAATGGACAAACTACCAGTGCTTCCTTTCAAACTGAGTGGAAACGAGGTTGGAGATGTTGTACTCGCAATTGGTAATCCATTTGGCGTGGGGCAAACAGTCACGCAAGGGATCATTTCTGCGACAGAGCGTTCGGGATTGGGTATAAATTTCTATGAAGATTTCATTCAAACCGATGCTGCTATTAATCCAGGAAACTCTGGGGGGGCACTCATTGATGTTGCGGGTAATTTGATTGGGATTAATACCGCAATATTCTCGCAATCGGGTGGTTCTTTGGGAATTGGTTTTGCTATTCCTGCTAAAGTCTGTCAGCAAGTTCTGAATTCAATATTAAAAGAAGGCAGAGTGATTCGTGGGTGGCTAGGTATTGGTTTGGCGAATCCAGCGCAACTCGATGTATTACAACCTCGTGAGAAGGGGGTAATTGTGAGCAGCGTCTATGAGTCTGGTCCTGCAGATAAAGCTAAGATTAAAGTCGGTGATCGGATCATGAAAGTAAATGATCAGGAGATCAATAATCCATCACAATTGATTAATTATGTTGCGATGCAATCACCGAATACCTCTGCAAAAATTGAGATTTTACGTGAAGGTAAGAGCATCAATACTGAAGTGGTTATTGGTGAACGACCAGCTGAAACCAGCGATCGTAATAGCCAGTATATTCCATTACCTCGTCGTTAAATTAACAAGCCCCAGTAATATGGGGCTTTTTTATAATTCTTAGATTCTATAATGTTTCAAACCTTTGAATGGATCTGAATAAATCTGCTACTTAGTAATTAAATGCGGTCATGCATTCTTAAGTGACGGTGAGATAGGGTTTTAACACATGCAGAATTGAATTCACTCAACAGTGATTAAACAGTATACGAAACAAAAAAAGCCAGTGGTTCACTGGCTTTTTAAGAGAATAAAATTAGCTTTCCTGTTGAATACCCGCAACCAACCAATCTTGACTAGAACCCGCTGGTTTAACGAAATGCCAGACTTCAGCAAACGGTTGTGGAAGGCTGTTTAAGTCTTCACTTACCGTACCCGTGAAACGAACGCTAACAACGTATTGACCATTTTCAGTTGCAGAATCAACAACCATAGCATTCAGATTTGAAAACTCAGCTACGTCTTGATCTTGGTTAGCCATGATATCATTATACATCGATTGATAAAGATCAGGCGTCAAATAACGTTGAATCTCAGCAATATTACTTGCCGTATTCATCGATTGAATATGGTTGAAGCGTTGGCGTGCAATGCGTAAGAAAGCAGCTGGTTCAGTTCCGTCAGGTAGCTGACTTCCACTAGACATTGTTGCTGCACCAAAAGGAGCTTGTGGTGCTTGACCAAATGGGGCTTGAGATGCAGCTGTACCACCGCCCACAGATTGACCAAAAATATTGGTATTGTCATTAGACACTGAAGGGCGAGGTGCAGCAGTTTGACCAAACGGTGCAGATTGAGGACCTGAACTGTTTGGTGCATATGGGTTGTTAGCCGCTAATTTTTTTTTTGCTCCGAATTTACGGAAGATGAAGAACGCAGCAGCAGCAATAATCAACAACCAAACCCAACTTGGGATACCACCTTCTTCCTCAGGTTGTGCAGCAACTTCTGCTTGACTCGCTGGAACAGTATCATCATCTGCTAAAGCATTTGCTGCGACTGCACCAATTGCAGCACCAGCAACACCAGCAGCGACCATACCACCCACACCAGGACCAGACTTTTGAGGCGCAGTCGCTGGAGCAGCAGGTTGTTGGGCAGGAGTAGCTTGACGTGGTTGCTGATATGATTGGGTTGGAGCAGCAGAACGGCTCATACCATGGCTTTTACCACCACCAGCACGTTTTGCTTCTGCAAAAGGCGCTACCATGAGTGTCGCCATTAAAATACCCGCAACTAAACTACGCTGTCGAACTTCCATCTAAAATTCCTATTTTAAAAAGTTAATTTCACACTGTATTTATGCAGTCTTTTGGCTTAAATTTCAACTTAAACCTCAATTTTTTTCAGTATTCATACACGGTGTATAGTTAAATAAATTGATCAGCTGAATTAATGTTCATCCGCTAAGCTCATCGCTTCAGTTAAAGCTTCATGTAGACGGGCAACGGCGATAATGCGAACACCAGGAATATCCTTTTGTGGTGCATTCGCTCTAGGGACTATAATATATTTAAACCCGTGCTTAATTGCTTCCTTCAACCGTTCCTGCCCGTTAGGTACGGGACGAATCTCTCCCGATAATCCCACTTCGCCAAATACAGCCAATTGCTGAGGGAGTGCTTTTGCTCTCAAACTTGAAGCACAGGCCAATAAGACGGCGAGATCTGAACCTGTTTCAGTAATTTTTAAGCCACCAACAACATTCACATATACGTCTTGACCAGAAGTTTGAACACCACCATGTCGGTGCATGACGGCGAGTAGCATATTCAAACGGTTTTGCTCAAGACCTAATGCAACACGGCGAGGTTGACCATGTGCGTCATCTACTAGGGCTTGCACTTCAACTAAGAGTGGACGTGTGCCTTCTCGACTAATCATGACGATAGAACCAGGAATCGCTTCATCATATCGGCTAAGAAAGATGGCTGAGGGATTGGCAACCTCTCTAAGCCCTTTATCGGTCATCCCAAATACACCGAGTTCATTGACTGCACCAAAACGATTTTTAACAGCTCGAATCATTCGATAACGTGAATCAGATTGACCTTCAAAATAAAGTACGCAATCGACCATGTGTTCTAAAACACGAGGGCCAGCCAATGCACCTTCTTTGGTCACATGACCCACAATAAATAAAGCTGTTCCGCTGTTCTTCGCAAAGCGTGTCAAAAGGGCTGCAGATTCTCGAATTTGAGAAACGCCGCCTGGTGCAGACTGTAAGGTTTCAGTGTATAAAGTTTGAATCGAGTCTAAGATCGCGACAGCAGGTTGTTCATGCGCTAATACTTCGCAAATACGCTCTACGCACGTCTCAGCCATCACTTTTAATTGATCAGTTGGAAGATCCAAACGATTGGCACGTAATGCAACTTGAGATAAAGATTCCTCGCCCGTGACATATAGGGCGGAACTTTTCGCGGCAGCCATATGGGTTGCCGTCTGCAAAAGAATTGTTGATTTACCAATACCAGGGTCACCACCGATTAGTACAACAGAACCAGTGACAAGCCCTCCACCTAAAACGCGATCAAATTCTCCAATCCCTGTTGCTAAACGTGTTTCGTGAGAGACTGACACTTGATTCAGTGTAGTGATAGATGCTGATTGACCAGCATAGCCACCTGCTATTTTGGGATTTGCACGATGCGTAATCGCAGGGGCAATGGTGACTTCAACTAAACTGTTCCATTCTCCGCATTCTGAGCATTGGCCTGCCCATTTAGGATGATCTGCACCACATTGTTCACAGCGATATACACTTTTTGCTTTAGCCATAACTTGATATAGGTTTTTTGATTTTCTATATGCTGAGCATACTGAGTAAAAGTCTTGAAAACAAAAAATATTGATCAAATTTTGAAACAATAAGACAAGTCATGACGTGTGCTGAAGTGAGATATTGAATTAAAGCAATCATGAATTGATTTATACTCATATTAAGAATCGACTGAGTTATTTGATATGCGTTTGTACGCTCAACATATTGATGCCATTGCACGCGAAATACAGCGTGATGCGCTGTTTATTCATTTTGAGAACTATACTGATGATCAGAATGATGAAGAAAGTATTCGTGATCATGTGATTGCGTGGCTTGAACAACATGAAATTAAATTTGAGCCATGTTTAGGTTTGTCTGGTGAGGATGAAATTGAGAGCTATCTGGGTGACCTGTATCTAGATATTCCTTTTGATGAGCAAAATATGCAGTATCAGCGGGTTAAAAATTATTTTGAAGATGAACAAGGCAATATGAAAATTGAACATGTTCTATTTTTTGTATTGAGCTTAGAGGTTGCGGAAGAAATTGCAAAGGATCAAGAGGAAAAACAAAATTTGAATGAGCAGAAATTTTCGTGAAAAGATAAAAAAGCCTCATCAATGAGGCTTTTTTATTGGTTTGATTCTATTAATTTGTTTAATAAAGCTCACCAGATTTTCGTCGTTCAATAAAGTCTTTAGATTCTTTTGCAATAACTCCAGAAAGTAATAATAAGGCAATTAAGTTTGGTGCTGCCATTAAACCATTGAAGGTGTCTGCGAAAAGCCAAACTAAATCAAGTGTGACGACACAGCCTACAAATACCGAAGCAATATAAATGAGACGATAGATAAATACTGACTTTTCACCCAGTAAATAGGTGCAACATTTTTCACCGTAATAACTCCAACCTAAAATAGTTGAATAAGCAAAAAAGATGATTCCGAACGTAACAACCCAGCCCCCAAATCCTGGTAGTAATTTGTCAAAAACACTAATGGTCAAAACAGCCCCAGTTTGATCACCAAATGTTTGTCCTGCCATGATGAAACCCATAACAAGAACAATACCCGTAATTGAGCACACAATAATCGTATCAATGAATGTACCTGTCATTGAAACTAGGCCTTGACGGGCAGGGTGATCAGTTTTAGCTGCTGCCGCTGCAATTGGAGCAGAGCCCATACCTGCTTCGTTTGAAAATACACCACGGGCAACACCGTAACGAATCGCTGCACCGATGGCTCCACCTGCTGCTGCCTCGCCTGTAAAAGCATAGGTGATAATCATTTTAAGAGCTGGTAATACCAATTCTAAATTATTCAAAATAATAATTAAGCCGCCGATGATATAACCCAAGGCCATGACAGGAACAATAATTGAGGATGCTTTCGAAATAGATTTGATGCCACCTAAAATCACCAAAGCAGATAAAATCGTAATAATGATGGCAGTGGTGAGCGTGCTTATACCCAAACTATTTTCTACTGCTAATGCCACTGTGTTTGATTGAACTGAGCTACCAATACCAAAGGATGCCAATGTACCAAATAATGCGAAGAGGACAGCGAGCCACTTCCATTTTGCACCAAGTCCTCGTTCAATGTAGTACATTGGACCACCAGACATTTCACCTTTTTCATTTTTTACACGATATTTGACTGCCAGAACACCTTCACCGTATTTGGTTGCCATACCGAAAAATGCAGTCATCCACATCCAGAAGACAGCACCTGGACCACCCAACACACAAGCTGTCGCTACCCCTGCGATGTTACCTGTACCAATCGTGGCTGAAAGTGCAGTCATGAGTGAGGCAAACTGTGAGATATCTCCCGAGTCTTTTTTATCGGGGTGTTTCCCAAACACTTGTTTGAATGCTAATGGAAGCATCCTGAATTGCCAAAAAAGTAGACGGAATGTTAAGAAAACACCTGTCCCAACAATCAGCACCAGCATATAAGGTCCCCAGACTAAGCCGCTGAGTGTTTCCATGATTGATTGTATTTCTTGCATAAATTACCTTCTTATTTTCCTGATTGTTTTTTACATGCATGATCAAGCAAGGGATATGCCATACTTTTGTGCGATCAAACACATCATTCCTTTTGATTATTTTTTGCACTTATATTTTTTACATATAACAACAAGATTTTCAATATTTTACTCAAAATAAGATAAATAAATGTGATGAATAAATGATCATTCTAGCGATATATAAGAAAAATGAATTAATACTTTAAACTAATTAGAAAATATTGATCGTGCTAATTTTCTTTTTGAAATCTGATTTTTTTCAGTTAAGTTGTGCCGATTAATATATTTGGTGAATTTGAAAATGTCAGATCAAAATATAAATTCGCCTCAGCAAAATGGTGAATTACAACGAAGTCTATCCAATCGACATTTGCAGTTAATTGCAATTGGAGGCGCAATTGGAACAGGTTTGTTCATGGGCTCTGGGAAAACAATTAGCCTAGCTGGTCCTTCAATCCTTGTAATTTACATGATCATCGGTTTCATGGTTTTTTTAGTGATGCGAGCACTAGGCGAATTGTTGCTTTCAAATTTGCAATATAAGTCTTTTATTGATTTCGCCACGGATTTAATTGGACCATGGGCAGGTTACTTTGTGGGCTGGACCTACTGGCTGTGTTGGATCACCATTGGTATTGCAGATTTATCGGCGATCATTTATTACCTTCAGTTCTTCAATAATGGGATGCCTTTTAGCCCTGAAGAAGGGGTAATGATTAGCATCGCTGCAATCGTATTTATCATGGGATTGAATCTTGTTACGGTGAAACTGTTTGGTGAATTAGAATTCTGGTTTGCTTTAATCAAGATTATCGCAATTGTGGTTTTAATTGGCGTTGGCTTTTGGATGATATTTACAGGTTTCACTTCTACATCAGGTGAAATCGCAGCATTCAGTAATATTTGGTCACACGGCGGGATCTTCCCAACAGGTGCAATCGGTTTCTTGGCAGGCTTCCAAATCGCAATTTTTGCTTTTGTGGGTGTAGAACTGGTGGGTACAACCGCAGCTGAAACTAAAGATCCTGAAACGAATTTGCCGAAAGCTGTCAATTCGATTCCTATTCGAATCATTATTTTCTATGTTTTATCGTTGCTGGTGGTGATGTCGGTTACACCATGGAATACGATTGATCCGAATATTTCCCCATTTGTAAACTTGTTTAGTCAAGCAGGTATTGCAGCCGCTGCTATTATTATGAATTTGGTTGTATTGTCTTCAGTGATGTCATCGATGAACAGTGGCGTATTCTCAACCAGCCGCATGCTGTTTGGCTTATCGCGCGAAACTCAAGCACCTGAAGCGTTTGGAAGACTGAATAAGCGAGCTGTGCCAGCGAATGCCTTGTATTTCTCAGCAGTATGTTTGTTACTAGGGGCAGCACTGCAATACTTCGTACCGAATACGGTGGAAGCATTTACTTTAGCGACAACACTTTCCACCATTTTATTTATTTGTGTATGGTTGATGATCATTTGGAGTTATGTGGTCTA
This sequence comes from Acinetobacter sp. ANC_7682, assembly GCF_056779795.1. Classification (NCBI taxonomy): domain Bacteria; kingdom Pseudomonadati; phylum Pseudomonadota; class Gammaproteobacteria; order Moraxellales; family Moraxellaceae; genus Acinetobacter; species Acinetobacter sp. ANC_7682. The sequence continues at coordinate 120,036 of NZ_JBWYIQ010000004.1, forward strand.
TTACAAAACACGCCCAGAACTTCATGCCAAATCGAAATTTAAACTACCAGGTGGATTGGTGACATGTGCGATTGTTGCTATATTCTTTATTGGTATGATTGGAGTATTGGCTTTAGAAGATGATACTCGCCGTGCATTGATGGTGAGCCCGATTTGGTTTGTTATTCTGATCATTGGTTATTTTGGTTTTTATAATAAAAAATAAAAACTTATAAATGATTTGCAATTTAGGTCAAAAGAAACGTCAGTAAAAACTGGCGTTTTTTTATTTCTGTTGCGTTAAATACTTTGGTGAATTAGATGATCAAGGTATACTTCTATAAATTTTACTGATAGGTGTAGGTATGCGTATTTTGATCGGAGTTATCAGTGCAGCCGTTGTTTCAATTTTGGCTGGATGTGGTCAGACTGGTGCATTACAACTACCCAGTGATCCAAACTATGACAAGCGAGCACAATATTTAATTTATAAAAACAGTGATCGCCCAAGTCAGGATCAAGCTGAACCTAAAGCAGATGCTGTACCTACTCAAGATTAATATTCATTTATTTTTTTCTCCAGCGCAATTTAGAAAGGATACATCCATGAGTTTCCCTCGCATTCAAGGGGTTTTGCACGCAGAACAATGTTCATTGGATCAACTTGCTCAGCAATTTGGTACACCACTTTATGTTTATTCAAAAGCAACTTTTGAAAAACATTATTTGGATATGGATCGTGCTTTTAATTTTATCGATCACCAAATTTGTTTTGCAGTGAAGTCAAACTCAAATATCGCTGTTCTAAATGTGTTGGCGAAACTTGGTTGCGGGTTTGATATCGTGACTGGTGGTGAATTAGCACGTGTTTTACGCGCAGGTGGTGACGCTTCTAAAATAGTCTTCTCTGGTTTGGGCAAGTCTGAAGCTGACATTCGTCAAGCATTAGAAGTGGGTATTGCTTGTTTTAATGTGGAATCATATGCAGAGCTTGACCGTATTCAAAAAGTTGCAGCAGAACTTAATGTAAAAGCTCCAATTTCACTTCGGGTAAATCCAGATGTTGATGCCAAAACACATCCATATATCTCGACTGGTCTTAAAGAAAATAAATTTGGTATTCCTTCTGATTCGGTATATGAAACTTATCAGTATGCAGCAAGTTTAAGTCACTTAGATATCGTAGGAATTGATTGTCATATTGGTTCACAATTGACTGAAACTCAACCTTTTGTTGATGCACTTGATCGTGTCATGAACATGATTGAAGCATTGAAAAAATTAGGGATCAACCTCAAACATATTGATATTGGTGGTGGTCTTGGTGTGACTTATAAAGATGAAGTTCCACCGACAGTTGAAGAATATGCAAATGCTTTACGTCCTGCATTAGAAAAACTTGGTCTTAAAGTGTATATGGAGCCAGGGCGTAGTATTTCGGCGAATGCTGGCGTATTGGTGACGAAAGTTGATCTTTTAAAGCCAACCAATCATCGCAATTTTGCAATTGTTGATGCAGCAATGAATGACTTGATTCGTCCTTCTTTGTACGAAGCTTGGATGGATATCCAAGAGGTTAATCAAAATTCGCAAACTGAGAAAAAAGTTTGGGATGTGGTTGGTGCGATCTGTGAAACAGGTGACTTCCTCGGTAAAGAGCGTGAACTTGCGATTCAAGCGAACGATCATTTGGCCGTTTTAGGTGCAGGTGCTTATGGTTTTGTGATGAGTTCAAATTACAACAGCCGAGGTCGTGCAGCAGAGGTGATGGTTGACGGTGATCAAGCACACTTAATTCGTCAACGTGAAACGATTGAGTCTCTGTGGGAACGTGAGTCCTTATTGCCTTAAGGAGACAATAGATGTTGCTAGAATTTACTAAAATGCATGGTCTGGGTAATGACTTCATGGTGGTTGATTTAATCAGCCAACGTGCTTATCTAGATCCTGTCATGATTCGCCGTTTGGCTGACCGTAATTTTGGCATCGGTTTTGATCAGTTATTAATTGTTGAAACACCAGATCATCCGAACGTTGATTTCAAATATCGCATTTTTAATGCGGATGGTTCTGAGGTTGAGCAATGTGGCAATGGGGTTCGTTGTTTTGCCAAATTTGTTCATGATCGTCATTTAACCAATAAAACTAAATTCAAAGTGCAAACAAAGGCGGGGATCGTCGAGCCTGAGTTGGGTGCGAATGGATGGGTGCGTGTGAACATGGGGTATCCGAAGTTCTTACCGAACCAAATCCCATTTCTAGCAGAAGCGCCTGCTGCTTTATATGATTTAGCTTTAGCGGACAATGAGACGATCAGCATTGATGTGGTTAATATGGGAAATCCGCATGCAGTGACCATTGTGCCAGACGTGTTAACTGCTGATGTTGCTAAAATAGGCCCTCAAGTGGAATCTCACGAACGTTTTCCTGAGCGTGTAAATGCTGGATTTATGCAGATTGTTGATGAAAAACATGCTCGATTACGAGTTTTTGAACGTGGTGTGGGAGAAACATTAGCTTGTGGTACAGGTGCATGTGCTGCTGCTGTCTCAGGTATGCGCCGTGGTTTATTGTCTAGCAATGTGGAAATCGAACTTGCCGGCGGTAAATTGCTGATTGAATGGAAAGAGGGAGATGTGGTTTGGATGACTGGTCCAACTGCAACGGTTTATGAAGGTCGTTTGGATCTACGTTATTTTCAATAAAACTTATTTCCTGACTAAAAAGCCCTGAAATTCAGGGCTTTTTACTTTATGATTTGTTGGAATGCCCACGAGTATTGATGATTAGACATCGATTCAATAGAGAGAAAGCCAAATGCAATATGGCGCAATGCAATTGCTGTCAATGTGGTTGAAAGAGAGAAAGATTCAAAATCAATCTGAGCATACGCTTGAGGCGTATTTCCGTGATGTGTCTGGTTTTATTGACTTTTGTTATGAAAAGAAAATTGAATTAAATCAGGTTGAAGCATCTGATTTACGAGAATATATGGCTTATAAGGTTGAACAACATCAACTCAATAGTGCAAGCTTACAACGTCATTTAACAGCCATTCGTCAATTCATGAAATGGGCTGTGGAAGGGAAATATCTATCGAATAATCCCATTCATGATTTTAAGTTAAAAAGACAGCCAAGGCCTTTGCCGGGTATGGTTGATGTCGAAACGATTCAGCAAATTTTGGATCAACCTGCACCTGAATCCTCTCAAGATCATCTCTTGTGGTTAAGAGATAAAGCTATTTTGGAGCTGCTTTATTCAAGTGGTTTACGATTAGCCGAAGTACAAGGATTGAATATTCGAGATATCGATTTTACACGACAATTACTTCGAATTACGGGTAAGGGAAATAAAACTCGGGTTGTTCCTTTTGGTTTGAAAGCGAAAACAGGTTTAATTGAATGGCTCAAAGTCCATCGTATCTGGTGTGGGGAAATTGAGTTAGATTCCCCAGTTTTTATTACTAAAAAAGGGAATCGATTGACCAATCGACAGATTGAAAATCGAGTCAAATTGCAAGCACAGAGAGCGGGCGTAAATGTGGATTTACATCCTCACTTATTGCGACACTGTTTTGCTAGTCATCTGCTTTCAAACAGTGGTGATTTACGAGCAGTTCAAGAAATGCTAGGTCATAGTAATCTATCTACGACACAAATTTATACTCAGTTAGATTTTGATCGTTTGGCTCAAGTCTACGATAAAGCTCACCCTAGAGCCCAAAAATCTTAATCCTCAGTATTAAGTATATTGAATATACTTAATACTGTACTGAATGATAAAGTTATCTGTTTAAAGTGCTGGTGTGTGTATAGGTATCATACGTGCGGGATTCACTTTTTGGAATGCGACTGCGATTTCAAATAAAGTCGGCTCATCAAATTCACGAGCAATAAACTCGATGTTAACATTCATAGGATAACTACTGCGACTTGAGTTCACTGATTTAGCAGGCATAGATAATGCAGGAAAACCACTAAACGGACTTAGGCGATTATTGGTACCTGTGGTCGGGCTACTTCCTAAATTGCCAGCAAACCCAGTAATAGAAGGGTAGGCTAAAGCGTCGTATTGTACGCCTTTACGAGTACCATCTAGTTCAACATTATTTAAAGCACTATTCATGCGTAAGCGCACGAATGGACTTCTTTCAGTGGTGTTGCGCTCATAATTCTCAATATATGAAGCACTTGTTGGATCAGAATTATAGCCGCTGAAGTTACGGATCATTAGTCCACTAGCGAGTAAATCTTCATACGATTGGTAAATACTTCTTGTGGTCTTTAAATACTCTGTAAGTGATATTTTAAATTCAGCACTTGAAAGACTCGAATAACGTGTCAAAATTGTATTTAGATCGCTTATTGTAACTATTTCTACAGTTGCTCCAGCCTCTTCAAGTTTAGTAATTGCGTTATCCATTGCTTCTTTAACGAGATTGTAGTCTTCTTTCTGTTGAGTGGTTGAACCTTCGGAAGGGTAAAGTGCTTGTAATATACCAATACGCTTTCCTACAAGACTTACAGTGTCATGAGGAACGTAGCTATTCGGTTGATTAATCAATTCGCGGTAAGCAGACTCTGATTTTAGAAGAGGAGAAGTACGCGCAAATTCACTGCGTTGATTTGAACTTAATGAGCTATCGAATCCGATCATTGCATCCATTAATTTTGCACAGTCAATAGCTTGTCTACACATTGGTCCAGCAGTATCTTGAGTTGGTGCCAGTGGAATAATTCCATCTTGGCTCAAAAGACGTAAAGAAGGTCGTAAACCGACAAGACCCTGTACTGATGAAGGCACACGAATTGACCCTCCCGTATCAGTTCCTATTCCCACCATTGCAAAACTTGCAGATATGGCAGCGCCAGTTCCTGATGATGAACCACCTGGGCCTTTACTTAAGTCATACACATTTTTAGTTTGATCACCTAGAGTTGATTTTCCACCAAAGCCGAAAGCGAACTCATCAAGATTGGCTTTCCCTAAAATAATTCCGCCATTTTCTTTGATATTTTTTATGATATAGGCATCATCATGTGGAAAATTATCTTTTAATGCTACAGAACCTGCTGTGTTCGCCATATCTACAGCATCAATATTGTCTTTAGCGAGTACAGTGACACAGTGAAGAGGTCCTGAAAGTTTCGAATTTTTTGCAAATTGTTGGTCGAGCACTTCTGCTTCTTTAAGTGCATTTGGGTTTAAAGAAATAATGCTATTGAGCTCTGGACCTTGTCGATCGTAAGCTGATATACGATTTAAATATCCTTGCACAACATCAACACAAGATGAACCTTTGCTTAAAATCGAGTTATGCAAATCAGTAATGGTTGCTTCTACAGGATTAAATGGGACAGGAGGCGGCGTGTTAGAATTATTTGTGCTACTTTCATTGTCACCACAGGCTGTTAAGAAAGTTGCTATCGTGACAACAAGCAGAGTTTTTTGAAATGTGATCATGTGCATTCCCCAGATTAAGTTTAAACTGGTTAAGCAATGAATGTGCCACTCTAAAAATGAATGAAATTTACAGTTTTATGCTCCAGAAAATAGCTAATAACCATTGATATAAATAAAATGCTTTAATTTAATGCGAATAAAATAATTTGAAAAATAATGTATTGTTGGGATTGAGCTTTTGAAAGCTGCGCTTTTAAAAATAATTTTCCCTTAAACTTTAGCTTAAATTTTTCGAATTGATTTTTTTTAATACGATTTTTAAGGTATAACTTTAATAGATGGATTTAAGTTGTATACAAATTAAAAAATATTTTGCAGGAATGATTAGGTCAAGCCATGATTGACAATATTGATCAAAAGTATCAGCAACTCTCTTCAGCACAAAAAGACATCTTTGCAGGTTATGGTTTACGTCAGGTGAAACATTTTGTGGAAATCAATCTCCCGACGATAGAAGCCGCTTTACCTAACAATGCCTATGTGCAGGGTATTAATACTGAAGGAAAAATCCAAGCGATTGATCCAGTAGCATCTAAGACTTATTTGTGGATTTCTGATCAGCAATGGCAAGAAAGACCTATTGCAGATCAAGGAGTTGATTTGAAAGAAGACTTTATTGAAGTTTGGAAAATTTTTGAACTAGAACAATATCCTATTATTGAATTGAGTCACGTCCATCGTGATTACTTGGCGGCGCTCAATCAAGTTTGAAAAAAATCATTTAAAAAACAGGGCTAATAATTTTAGTTCTGTTACTTTGTAGAAAATTAAATTTACCTGTTTCCAACAACTCAATACATAAAGATAAAAATATTGATTAAATAATAATCAATTTTGTTTCATATATTTATTCTGCCCATTCGATTCAGTCAAATTCTTTACACTTGTCTAGTAATTTTGATTTTTTTTGGAGAGGGGTAAATGATTAAATTTCATGAAAATAATATCCATGCCGCCATTTTTGATATGGATGGCACAATGTTTGATACGGAGCGACTTCGTTTTCAAACGTTGAAGCAAGCATCATTAGAGCTCATTGGAGTCGAATTTACAGACGCTTATTTATTATCTTGTTTGGGTCTGAGTGCTCGTAGTGCCGAAAAACTAGCAAATCAGCAATATGGTCAAGAAGTGCCGTATGCGGAAATTAGAAAGCGAGCAGATCAGCTAGAACTTGAGCATGTAAGAAAATACGGAGTGCCGATTAAATTTGGACTCATGCAAGTTCTTGAACGTTTAAGAAAGTCCAATCTGAAAATGGCAGTAGCAACTTCGAGTCGACGTGAAATAGCTGAAGAGTATTTAATCAATGCCAATGTATATAAGTTTTTCGACATTATCGTATGCGGCGATGAGGTTGATAATGGAAAACCACACCCAGAAATTTTCTTAAAAGCTGTTGAGCAACTGAACATTGATCCAACTTTATGTTTAATGTTTGAAGACTCAGAAAATGGAGTGATGTCGGCGTTTGAAGCGGGTGGATTAACGGTATTACTTCAAGATATCAAAGAACCTAATTCAACCATGCTCGAAAAAGCGAATTTCTTTTACAAAAGCATGCATGATTTTCTGGAAGATTTGAATCAATTTACACCAAAATTAAAAATGCCTGCTCTATTTGACTCTTTTCCTCAGACTTTAAATCAGCATGTCGTGGGGATACATGGTTTTGGGGCAATAGGTGGTGGCTATATTGCCCAAGTATTGTCTCATTGGGATGGATATACTCGACCAAAACAAATCTATGCTTCAACGCGGAATTCACTCTATAGAAATAGTGTGAATACTTTTGGTGGTTACAGTATTCGTTATGGGCAACACTCTCATGACGAGCGAATAGACAATATAACCATCATAGATGCATCAAATATTGAAATGATGCAGCACATGTATATTGAATCAAGTTTAATTGCACTGTGTTTACCTGAAAAGGCAATCGAGCAAGAGGCTAAAACCATTGCTCAAGGGTTGTATGCGCGTTATATCCATTTTGAAGAACAGTTGAATCCTCTAACAGTTTTAATTGTTTTGAACAAAGTAGGCGCAAAATCATTAATTGAACAACAGATTTGTAGTGCTTTGCATGAAATTACGGATGCGAAGACGGTCAATATCATCATGTCGCAGCACTATTTTTGCGATACAGTAGTCAATCGAATGGTAGCGAAAATTACAGATCAAAAATTATTTAGACAGTTAAAAATCAAATACAACATTTTTAGACATGTGCAGGATGAGCATGATTTAGACGTGACGGATGTGGATGAAGGGACGCGTTTAAATGCTGAACAAGAACAATTGGCTACTCAGTATATTGACGATCTATACGAAAAATTCAAATCGGCGCATATTCTACAGAATCTAGAATTAATCTTATTTCATGCCGAAACAGATATGCCACTTTATGTGGAAAATAATAGTCCTTTATTGGAAAAAATGCGCCAAATGATTCTGGTTGAAGAGATTGAAGAGATACAGTTAATCAAAAATCGCATGTGGAATGGTGTGCATGCAATGACAGCATGGGCTGCAAGTTTTCGACAATATGAAACGATCGGGATTGCACTTTCTGATGAGCAAATTTCTAAATTTATGTTGGCAGTACTCCATGAGGTTAAAATTGGATTAAAGGATCTACTACCACATCGAAAAGAAAATTTAGAATTGTTGGCGAAGAGTTTTATCGACTCTTGTGAGACGGCTTATAAAGACCCATGTGATCGAGTGGCACGAGACCCATATCGTAAGTTAGGTTTTGGTGAGCGGGTACTATCTTCATTGGCATACAATTTTCAACGTGGTAAGCCTTATCAGGAAATTTTAAAAGGGCTTGTATTGGGTTATGCATACGTTATATTAAAGGAAAATCAACGACTTGAAGATGTAATTAGGAATTTTGCTCAGCAACTTAGTCAAACTGAATTGGAACTTGAGGATCAATTGTATTTGCAGGAAGAGCTGAAACGGAGACTCAAAATTTGTGATCCTAAATTGAGTGAATCAGTGGATCAGCATGTACTTTTAGAAAAAATTTTGAATGAAAAAATCGAGGTTGAAAAAACTTAAAGCATTGAACATTTAACTTTTTAACTTGATCAAAATGGATAATCGGTCCGATCTGAAAAGTCAGTCGGATCGATTGCTTAATGGTATTAAATTGATTGCAGGGGCAGTTGATAGCTTTGTTTAATGATTTGACTGGGTAAATCCGTTTTCACACTGGTAATCCCATTTTTTTTGGTTAAGTGTTCTGACTGAAATTTACGATAGTTCTCCAAATCAGGTACGACAACTTTTAACATCGCATCACATTCGCCCAAAATAATATAGCACTCCATGACTTGAGGGAGTTCTTTCATCGCTTCAATAAAAGTATCGATGGTTTCAGCGTCTTGTCCCACCAACCAAATACGCGAAAATAGAATAAGTTGTAATCCGATTTTTTGAGGATCAACAATGGTTGTGTATTGCTGGATGACTCCAGCATCTTCGAGAATTTTTACGCGTCTTAAACAAGAGGATGGTGATAAGCCAATCTCTTTGGCTAAATCATTATTTTGAATTCGACCGTTGGTTTGAAGTTCATGAATGATACTTTTATCGATACGATCTAATTTAACTGAAATTGATTTAGATATTATTTTCATATGTTAGAATTAAATTCTAAAAATTAAAGAATAAATAGAATATTTGAAATCCTATTTTATGTAAATTCGAAGATACTTTTTTTTCATTTTCATTAATGATGGAAGAAAGAAAATGTCTACCTATTGGTTATTTGCTTTGACAGTTATCCCTCTTATTTTTACGCCTGGTCCGGATATGTTATTTATTCTGTCACAGGTAATGGGTAAAAATGCGAAAGCAGGCGTTATGGCGACTTTAGGGGTGTGTTTGGGTTATTTCGTCCATTCTTTTTTTGTCGTTGTGGGTATTGCGGCTATCATTATTTCTTTCCCTATTATTTTTGAAACGATCAAATGGTTAGGAATCTGTTATTTGCTTTATTTGGCATTTAATTTGATTCGATCTGCGCTTAATCACAAAAATATTGAAATTAAACAAAGTCAGGTCAATAGTCCGATTAGACGCGGTTTTATAACATCCTTACTTAATCCTAAAGGTATGCTTATTTATTTTGCGATTTTGCCTCAATTTATTAACCAGCATACCTCTTCGATTATGGGACAGGGGATTGTCTTATCCCTAATCTTCATTGGATTATGCTTAATTATTTATTCATCATTGAGTTTTGTATTTGCATTTTTGACACAGAAAACAGGGATAAATGAAAAACGTCAAAAATGGATTGATGGTGGTTCGGGAGTGATGCTTTCATTGGCAGCAACATGGCTCATTGTGAATTAACATTAAAAAAAGCGCAAACTAATGTTTGAGCTTTCTATTCAAATAGAATTAACTTTGGTTAAATTATACTCAAAAAGAATAGCTGTTATTGTAATTTTTGCTGTCTGTTATGACATTTTTTACCTCAAATTTGGTGACTCACGCCAACGCTTTTCAACGTAAAATAAGACTCTACAGCATCAATTCAACTGATGTAGTTAATAAATTAAAAAAATATTAAAAATCAAAGTTTAATTTTTTACAAAAAATATTGAAAAGCTGACAAATTTATTAACAAAATAATTTTGTGAACGCTCCGTTCAACGAAAATTACGCTTTTTTACAGCAGTTTTGTGAATTGTGACTTGACCGAAATGCCAAACACATTGCAAGATAGGACACCTAAAAATTTTAAATGAAGAGTTATTATAACTTTTCTGAATATTTACTTCTGTTAAAACAGCCGAGGATTACATGAAGGCTCTTGTTGCTGTAAAACGTGTGGTTGATGCCAACGTTAAAGTTCGCGTAAAGCCGGACAATAGTGGGGTTGACCTTACTAACGTTAAAATGTCAATTAACCCATTCTGTGAAATCGCAGTGGAAGAAGCGGTTCGCTTAAAAGAAAAAGGAACTGTTTCAGAAATCGTTGTTGTTTCTATTGGTCCTAAAGAAGCGCAAGAACAAATCCGTTCTGCAATGGCGCTTGGTGCAGACCGCGGTATCCTAGTTGAAGCTGATGATAGCCAACTTGGTGCTTTAGAAGTTGCGAAGATTCTTAAAGGCGTTGTAGACGCTGAACAGCCACAACTTATCCTTCTTGGTAAACAAGCAATTGATGACGACTCTAACCAAGTTGGTCAGATGCTTGGTGCATTACTTGGTGCTGGTCAAGGTACATTTGCTTCAGAAGTTAAAGTTGAAGGCGATAAAGTACAAGTGACTCGTGAAATCGACGGTGGTTTACAAACTGTTGAATTAGCACTTCCAGCGATCATTACGACTGACTTACGTTTGAATGAGCCACGTTATGCTGCTCTACCAAACATCATGAAAGCACGTAAGAAACCGCTTGATACTAAATCTCCTGCAGATTTTGGTGTTAATCCTGCAACTAAGCTTAAGACTGTTAAAGTTGAAGCGCCTGCTGAACGTAAAGCTGGTGTTCAAGTGAAGTCTGTTGATGAGCTTGTTGAAAAACTAAAAAATGAAGCGAAAGTGATCTAATACAGAAGGATAAAAATCATGAGTATTTTAGTAATCGCTGAGCACGACAACAAAGCACTTAACGGTGCAACTTTAAACGTTGTAGCTGCGGCTCAAAAAATCGGTGGTGATATCACTGTATTAGTTGCTGGTTCAGGCGCTCAAGCAGTTGCTGATGAAGCTGCTAAAGTTGCTGGTGTAAGCAAAGTTCTTTTAGCTGACGATGCTGCATATGCAAACCAATTGGCTGAAAATGTAGCGAAGCTTGTTGCTTCAATTGGTACAGGTTATTCACACATTCTTGCGGCGTCTACAACGACGGGCAAAAACGTACTTCCACGTGCTGCAGCACTTCTTGATGTAAGTATGATTACTGACATTATTGCAGTTGATGGTCCTAAAACTTTCAAGCGTCCAATCTATGCTGGTAACGCGATTGCAACTGTAGAGTCTGGTGAATCAGTTGTTGTTGGTACAGTTCGTGGTACAGCGTTTGATGCAGTTGCTGCTGAAGGTGGATCTGCTGCGGTTGAAGCTGTAACTTCTACTGGTGATGCGGGTATTTCTAAGTTCGTATCTGAAGAAATCGTAAAATCAGAACGTCCAGAATTAACAGCAGCTCGCATTGTTGTATCTGGTGGACGTGGTGTAGGTTCTGGTGAGAACTACCATAAAGTACTTGATCCATTAGCTGATAAGCTTGGTGCAGCTCAAGGTGCATCTCGTGCAGCAGTAGATGCTGGTTTCGTTCCAAACGATATGCAAGTTGGTCAAACGGGTAAAATCGTTGCGCCAGACCTTTATATTGCTGTAGGTATCTCTGGTGCGATTCAGCACTTGGCAGGTATGAAAGATTCTAAGGTGATCGTTGCGATCAACAAAGATGAAGAAGCTCCAATTAATGCAGTAGCTGACTACTGGTTAGTAGGTGACTTAAATACAGTGGTTCCAGAATTAGTTTCTAAAATCTAATTCAGCATTGCTGTACTAATGCTCTGATCGAGTAATGATTCATTTCATTTTACTTGGTCAGGGCATTTTTATATTTAATCATCAAAAAAATCTCATAAAACAAAATTATAGATTATTCTCATCAAGGGATCAGAATTTACCGTTTTATATGTTTTTTGTAATTGTGATATGATTCGCCATCATTTTTTAAGCTCATTCATACTTTCAATGTATTAATGAGGGAGTTTGTGTTTTGCTGGTCGACACCCGAATAACATTACCGCTTGTTCTAATCGCGGTCTCATGTTTAATTTTTCCATTATTTAATCAAGTCCATTTCAATGTGTTTGGTATGGAAGACGTGCGTCTGATTGAAAATTTACAGGCTCTTTTATTGTTGTCCTTTGCAGTTATTAGCTATTTTTACATAAAGCCTTTACAGCTTAGAGAAGGTAAGAAAGAGTTTTGGCTTTGGGCTGTTTGCTGGTGGGTTTTATTGTTTGGTCGTAGTACCAGTTGGGGGCGAGATTATTTCCCTGATGTCCCAAAAATCTATTTTCGAGGTATCTCAATTGTATTGATTGGGTCTGTGGTTTTTCCACTATTGAACCAAAAATTACGCACAGAGATTGTGAACAAGTTTAAGACAGCTATTATCCCAGTTTGGGCCTTGGTTTTGGCTGTGATTGGGCTCGTTGTTTCTGATGCGATAGAGCATCATCGCTTTATAGGGATGCTCCTGCTCACAGAAAATAGTAATGAAAGCTTACTCGAAGAGCTGTATGAGTTTCCGTTGATTTTAAGCTTATTTGCAATTTCTTTTAGTTTAATGAAAGCGGACAAGCGCGAACTTCATCATTGAAGAATATTCATGTATTTATAAAGATCCTTACGAGGATCTTTTTTATGTATAAGTAGAAAAAAAGTGATTTTTATCATTCATTTTAGGGCAAAACTGTTTAAGAATTTTGTGTTGAAAATTTAGTCATTTTTATGAATAAAATTAAACAGATCATGCATAAAATTTAGGGACAAAAATACGGATTTGTGCTATAATTTTCGGCTGAGTTTTAGAATTTAGCTCCATAGATTTTGGGCTAATTTTTTGCAAGATTGATTATATAAATCGAGCAGTTTCTTCAAGCTGTTTGTAATAAGGAGTATGCATGAGCGTATCGGAAATTCGACCGATTGCCATTGAGGATGAACTGAAGAGCTCATATCTCGACTATGCTATGAGTGTCATTGTCTCTCGTGCACTACCAGACGTTAGAGATGGTTTAAAGCCAGTTCATCGCCGTGTTCTTTATGCGATGCATGAGCTTGGAAATGATTATAACAAAGCTTACAAAAAATCAGCGCGTGTCGTTGGTGATGTAATCGGTAAATACCACCCTCATGGTGACTCTGCTGTATACGAAACAATCGTTCGTATGGCACAAGATTTCAGTTTACGTTATCAGTTGGTTGATGGTCAGGGTAACTTCGGCTCTGTTGATGGTGACAGTGCAGCAGCGATGCGTTATACCGAAGTGCGTATGCGTAAATTAACGCATGAACTGTTAGCTGATTTAGAAAAAGATACAGTAGAGTGGGAAGATAACTACGACGGTTCAGAGCGTATCCCACAAGTTATGCCAACTCGTGTGCCAAATTTACTCATTAATGGTGTCACGGGTATTGCTGTAGGTATGGCAACCAATATGGCGCCGCATAATATGACTGAAGTGGTCAATGCGTGCTTAGCCTATGCCAATAATCCGAATATCAGTATTGAAGGATTGATGGAACATATTTCGGGTCCAGACTTTCCTACAGGCGGTATCATTTACGGTAAATCAGGTATTGTTGATGCTTACCGTACTGGTAAAGGTCGTTTATTTATTCGTGGTAAGTACCATTTAGAAGAAGACCAAAAAACAGGTCGCACGACAATTGTATTCACTGAAATTCCATATCAAGTGAACAAAGCAAAAACGATTGAACGTATTGCTGAACTTGTGAAAGAGAAGAAGCTCGAAGGTATTTCAGAGTTACGCGACGAATCTGATAAAGAAGGGATGCGTATTGCAATTGACTTAAAGCGTGGCGAAAACGCTGAAGTAATTGTCAATAATCTATTCCAAAACACTCAGCTTCAAAATTCATTCAGTATTAATATGGTTTGCTTGGATAATGGCCAGCCAAAGCTGATGAATTTAAAAGACATCATTGCTGCTTTCATTCGCCATCGTCAAGAAGTTGTAACACGTCGTACGATGTTCGAATTACGTAAAGCGCGTGAACGTGGTCATATCTTGGAAGGTTTAACGGTTGCTTTAGCAAATATTGATGCCATCATCGAAACCATTAAAACCTCTGCAAATCCGCAAGAAGCACGTGAACGTTTGCAAGCAGGGGAATGGTCTGCAGGGGGCGTAGTTGCTTTATTAGAAAAAGCGGGTTCAGTTTCTGTTCGCCCAGATGAAATTGAAGGCGAAGATCCTAATAAACCGTTTGGATTATCTGGCAATATTTATCGTCTCTCACCAACTCAAGTGGGTGCAATTTTAGAATTACGTTTGCATCGTTTAACTGGGTTAGAACAAGATAAGCTGCATGCAGAATATTCTGAAATTTTGGCACAAATTGCAGAGTTGACAGCAATTCTTAATGATTTTGAATTGTTGATGAATGTGATTCGTGAAGAGCTTGCACTTATTCTTCAGCAATATGGTGATGAGCGTCGTACTGCGATTGTAGAATCTCGTGTAGATTTCTCTCGTGAAGATTTAATTCCAGAAGAGCAAGTTGTTCTAACGGTTTCTCAATCAGGATATGCGAAAACACAGCCACTTTCTGATTATGCTGCGCAACGTCGTGGTGGGCGTGGTAAATCAGCAACGTCTATGAAAGAAGATGATTACATTCAACATTTGATTGTGACATCCAACCATGCAACAGTTTTATGCTTTACCAATGTCGGCAAAGTCTATCGCTTAAAAGTTTTTGAAGTGCCTCAAGCTTCTCGTGGTGCAAAAGGTCGTCCTATGGTGAACTTATTGCCATTAGATGAAAATGAGACAATTACTGCTATTCTGCCAGTGATTGATGCACCGAAGAAATTTAAAGAACGTCTAGCGGATTTCCGTCAGTTTGTTAAATCTCATCAAGCTCAATTACAGCAAAACGAAATCATTGCTGCACACTATGATGCATTAGAAAAATCATTTGCTGATCTAGCAGATGGTGACGATCTATCGGACGAATTGCGTACACATCTGAAAGAGTTAGGAGTTGAATTATCAACTACAGATCTTGATGATGAAGTAGTAGTTGAATTTGCTGAGCTTGCAGAAAACTTACGTAAAAACTTCTATGTCTTTATGGCAACTGAATACGGTACGATCAAGCGGGTTGAACTTGAGCAGTTCTCTAATGTACGTTCAAATGGTTTACGTGCAATCGAGTTAGCTGGAGATGACCGTTTAATTGGTGTTGCGATTACTGACGGTGAACAACAAATTATGTTGTTCTCGAATGAAGGTAAAGCGATTCGATTTGCAGAAACTGATGTACGTGCAATGGGTCGATCTGCGAAAGGTGTACGTGGTATGCGTGTCACCATTGGATTGGCTCAAGCGGAGGAAATTGAAGACAATGATGTAGATTCAGAAGATGAAGATACGGATTCTAATTTCTTAAGCCGTATTGTTTCATTAGTTGTTGTCCCGGCAACAGGTGAAGTGCTATGTGCTTCAGCTAATGGTTACGGTAAGCGTACGCCAGTGGATGACTTCCCGACCAAGAAGCGTGGTGGTAAAGGCGTCATTGCGATCAAGACATCTGATCGTAATGGTGAGCTAGTTGGTGCCGTAGCGATCGATGTCAGCAAAGAAGTCATGCTGATTTCTGATGGTGGTACGCTAGTACGTACTCGTGCATCTGAAATTGCTCAGACGGGTCGTAATGCACAAGGTGTACGTTTAATCCGCTTAGGTGAAAACGAGACATTGGTTGGTGTTGAAGCGATTGAAGCTGTTGAGGAAGATGATTTTATAGAATCAGTTGAAGCTGAAGAGGCTTCAATTGAATCTAATGAATCAGTAGATACTCAAGAAATTGATGCGACTGATAGCGATGAAAAATCTACAGATGAATAATTTGTAGGAATTAAAAAAGGACGCTGAAGCGTCCTTTTTTAATTAACAATAGTCTAAAAAGAATTTTAATTAAAAATGAAACTCAAATTTAATTATAGCTTACTGATTGTAATAGCACTGTTTATAACAGTATGTAGTGAACCTCTTTCATTTCAGCTGAATGAGGGGGAGAAAGGGGAAATCTGAGGAATATTGTTCATAAACAAAACATTCAGCTGTAAATACTGATGCGCTTTATGATGCAGTTCGAGATAAAAATAATGAAATGGTTGTTGAAATTGTAGATCAAGATATAAAAGATGTATTTTTATTACACAGTCATTTTAAAAGAGTCAGCTATGAATGGTATGGTGAGATGTTTTAATTGTTCGTTTGAAATGAAAGACAATACAACGAAATAGTCATAATAAATTTTGTCAGATTGAGAGCTGTTGTAGTGAGCGATTTAAACTTACTAACTACGTTGTCTCTCAAAATATAGTAAACATAAATCTCTGATAAATGTAGAGCTTATTGAAAAAATAGGTTTAGTGTGAAAACAAGATTGAAATTATTTAAGTTGAATATACTGCAAGCTATGGTTATCTGTGGTTAAATGCCATCATTTTATTGTGTTTCACTCTGAAAGGAAAAATCATGCGCGCGTACAACTTCTGTGCTGGTCCTGCTGCATTACCTACTGCTGTATTAGAAAAAGCTCAAGCTGAGATGCTTGATTGGCAGGGTAAGGGCCTATCAATCATGGAAATGAGTCACCGTAGTGCAGACTACGTCGCTGTTGCTGAAAAAGCAGAAGCAGACTTACGCAAGTTGATGAATATTCCTGATAACTACAAAGTGCTTTTCTTACAGGGTGGTGCTTCTCTACAATTTTCTGCGATACCATTGAATCTATTAGGTAAAAATAACAAAGCAGATTATATCCATACTGGCATTTGGTCTGAAAAAGCTTTAAAAGAAGCAAAACGTTATGGCGAAATTAACGTGATCGAAGCTGGCATTAAAGATGCAGATGGTAATCTTGCAATTTCTGATGAAAGTACATGGAATTTATCTGCTGATGCTGCCTATGTTCATTATGCAGATAATGAAACAATTGGTGGTATTCAATTTAAAAATATCCCAACTACGGATAAACCACTGGTTGCAGATTTATCTTCTAGTATTTTGTCGGCACCAATTGATGTTTCAAAATTTGGTCTTATTTACGCGGGTGCGCAAAAAAATATCGGTCCTGCTGGTTTAACATTGGTAATCATTCGTGATGATTTATTAGACCAAGCAAAAGAAGAAATTCCGAGCATCTTGAAGTATTCAGCGCAAGCAAAGAACGATTCTATGGTGAATACACCGTCTACTTATGCTTGGTATTTATCAGGCTTAGTATTTGAATGGTTGCTTGAACATGGTGGTGTAGAAGCAATTCATCAAGTGAACCAGCAAAAAGCTGAATTATTGTATGGTTATATTGATTCAAGTGACTTCTATGCAAATCCAATTGCGAAAGAATATCGTTCAATTATGAATGTACCATTTACATTGGCGAAGCCTGAACTTGAAAAGCAATTCCTGAAAGAAGCAGAGGAAAATAATTTATTAAATCTTGCAGGACATCGTTCAGTAGGTGGTATGCGTGCGAGTATTTACAATGCAGTGCCACTTGAAGGTGTACAAGCTCTTGTTAAATTTATGGATGATTTTGCGAAGCGTAACGCTTAAAAAATCAGTCTGTAAAATAAGCCTGTCATATGACAGGCTTTTTTTTTATGCACTAAAACGCAGATGAAAGTAATCAACGCTAATTTATTAAAATGCTGGAATAAGATTGGTAAAGTGGAAAATAAAAGCAGCGAGGAAAACACCTAAGAAAAAGAAACAGTAAGCACCCTTGTCTACACGAATACGAGGGCGTGCTTGTTCCATTAAGCCTGTTGATTGTTCGGGTATAATTTTCATCTAGGAGCCTAAATATTACTTTATAGTTAAATCCTATTTATTTGATGTATTTTTAGCATAAATGTTCGCCTGAATCCATATATTTCCACGAATATATTGACCAATTTCGAAATTTTTATAATTCTCATCCTTAGTCGCGATACGAATAAGTGTAGCAGGTTGGTTTTCTTCTAAAATAAGTGTTACATCATAAAGTTGATAAAATTGATCGTTGAACTGCATTTGGGTCTTGCCAACCACTTTTCCTTGGAACCAGGCCTCATCTTCCTGACCCATGGTTTCACCGTACAAGTAAGCCACCATTTTCGAAAAATCGACCGTTACAGGTTCTTTATCGGCATCTGATTTAGGTTCCCAAGCATCGATCAGCTGCTGTAAATTATCTGGCGCTACACCATTGTGTTCACTCAAAATTTCATTTAAAGCACGATGGTGTTTAATTGAAGCTGGATCATCCACAACAATTTGTTCTTGATCAGCAACTTTTTCTAGCTCATAAGCCCAAGCATTTAATTGGACTTTATAAGATTGATTTTTTTGGTATTGAATTTGATTCACGCTGTATAAGCTATCAAAAGCATAAACCACACTATTATCACTAACTTTTAATTGTAACACTGCTTGCGTGTTGGACTTACAAGTAATGATACGTTCAATCGTTGCGTTTAACGTATAAGGACTATCAAAAGTAGGGAAGGCTGTTTTGACTGCTTTAGGTTTATTGTCTTCTACAGCAATAACTTGAACCAATTGGATAGGTTGTTGTTTAGGTCCTTGAATTAACCAAACATTCGGATCCATATCTTGTTCTTCAGTACAAATCCCCATAGGCATGACAGGGGCATTCAATGCTTCACTCAACCATTTTGGAACCTGAACAGTCGGATCATCAGTTAACAGCGCCCAATGTTCTACATGGCTACCAAAGCTTTGATCTTCTATCGTAATAATTTCAGGTTTGTTTTGATTGTTCATATGCTCATTCTAAGATTGAGTGAATTACTTTATGTAATATCGAGGATAATTGATATTTTTCAAGTCTTGAATTGTTTTTTCTTTATGCAATCCAAAAGTTTAACGCGGCATAAATAAAAAAAGAGCACCTAAGTGCTCTATGGGAATCATGAGTTAGAACTTGAATGTAACATCGGCAATAAACTGACGTCCAATTTCAGGACTTGGTGTTGGTGTCACTGCGGATGTATTGGAAGAAAAGTACTCATTTTTACGGTTAAGTACATTATTAATGGTTAAACAGAGGTGGTCCCACTTGTTTGAACAACTAAAAGCGTATTTATAAGTGATATTCCGCTCTAGTTAAGCCACCTTGTTTTGTTGGGGTAGCTGATCATAGTAAAACTCATTTGGTGTCAATTTGTCTAGACTCGAATGAGGTCGTTTCAAATTATAAAACTCAAAATATGCACTCAATTGCTTTTTCGCATCTGTGACACTGCTATAAGCTTTGAGATACACCTCTTCATATTTAACGCTCCGCCATAATCGTTCAACCATCACATTATCAATCCATCGACCTTACCATCCATACTGATTTGAATGCCATTTGATTTCAATACATCAATAAATGCATCACTGGTGAACTGACTGCCTTGGTCTGTATTCAATATTTCAGGTGATCCATATTTTTCAATTGCTTCATTTAAAGCCGAAATACAAAAATCCACCTCTATACTAATCGATACCCTATGCGCAAGTACCTTGCGGCTATGCCAATCAATCACAGCACATAAATAAACAAAGCCTTTTGCCATAGGGATAT